>JAJXXB010000280.1 GCA_021781315.1 Actinomycetes bacterium
TCGCCTCGCGCTGCAACGTGGCGGCCGGACTGAGCACACGTTCGATTATCCAGCGATCGATGTCGGCCCTGTCGCTTGGCAGGTCGAAGTTGACCATGTCGGTGGCGTACCCGACGACGCCTCCAATGACCGCAAAGACGCGCACGGCGGTCTCAAGCCCCGCGCCCACAGGTAGCCGAGTCGCCGCGATTCGAAAGTCATCTGGCTGCATGATCAGTTCAAGGCCCGCGCGTCCGCGTAGCGGGGCCTCACCGTCGGTGAGCGCCCGCATCATGGCGATTGCCGATCCGCAGAGGATGAGCCGAGCCTTGCTTCCAGACTTGCGCAGTGCACCAGGCCCCAGAGCAGCGGTGAGAATCGACTCGACAGAAGGGTCGGCGGCGATGATGTGTCCGAACTCGTCAAGGATCACTGGAATAACCGACTGCTCCCCGAGCTTTAGCAGTGCGCCTACCGCCTCTTCCCAGTTACCGAGCGCGAGGCGCCCGACTCCAAGGTGCTCACCGAGCGCGTTCCCGAGTCGTTCCAACTGCACTGGGGTCTCGGCCCGGATTGCCTCAAAGTAGAACCCGCCCCGCCTTTCGGCCTGTTCGACGAGCATGGTCGACTTGCCGATACGGCGGCGACCGTAAACGAGACCAAGAAGTGGACGGTCAATGGAACTTTCCAGAAACGTCTCAAGTGCTGCCTTGTCCTGATTTCTCATACCACGCGCCTCCTCCTTCGCTGGGTCAAGCTGCCGTTTCCTCATACTATGTCATGTCATACTATGTTGATTCATAGTATTAAATGACAAATCTCTATTCGGGACCTCGGATTCTGACCGTCACTGGTGATGCCAACAGTTCTCAGTCCAGCGATGAGTCGATGTCGGCCAGTGGCAAATTCGGGGGTTGGAGTTGGAATGCCTGAATCATGCCAAAGTTCCGCAATCGGACACTCTCGACACCAACTAGTGGGGCGTGGTGGCACCCTGGTGGACGCTTATTGGTGCGGCCCCGTATTTCGTGGGGCGACTCTTTAGAAAATAGTACTCCTGACCAGTAAAAAGACACGATTCTCCAATGATCTACACGATCTTCGAGGGCACCTCGGAAATCCAGCGGCTCGTCATCGCGCGCGCCATCTCGGGCATCCGCATCCAGTAGTACGAGCCGCAAAACAGGCAGCGCCGCACAACGACGACCTCGAGCGTGGCGCCCTCGAAGACCCGTCGATCACGTCGAACGGAATCGACGTCTCGACTTCAGAACATCGAGCGTGTAGCACGGCGACGCCCCGGACTCCAGCCAGCGAGCGGGCCTCGTCGATCAGTGTGGTCTTGCCAGTTCCCGCCTCGCCGACGAGTATCAGAACGGTACCCGCACCGCGCCCCGTCGAGTGTCGCGGCGATCGCCACTTGAGCCTCGTCTCGCTCGAAGACGTGTAGGCCCCCCACCGCGCGACCATTCCGGTACAGTACCGACCTCGTCCCATCGATGCCTCCATGGTGCGCACGCATCTGGCTGTATCGAACCGTCGAGCCGTGGATCGACGCGGAGGGTATGCCTCGGGCGTTCGCACGGCCAACGGTCGGACGAGTTCACTCGCTTTCACGGTGGTCAGTCGCCACGTTGATGGGAGACCATGTGACGCGTTTTGCCGCCACGCGACGGGACTGCTCGATGGTGTTTCGCCACTGTCGCGGGACCACTCGCTCGCCGGTAGTGGGACTACGCCTGGACCCACTCTCGTCCGTTGAAGATCCGTTCACCGGGTCACGGTCGATTCCGATACCTGGCGCCGGACGCCGTGACCGGCTTGGGAGTCATGTGCTACATTTGAAGTATATGAAGACCATCGGGGTGCGCGAACTCCAACAGCACGCGTCGGCGGCGCTGCGCCGAGTTGAGCGCGGTGAAACGATCGGCGTAACCGATCGGGGGCGCCTCGTGGCGGTGCTCAGCGCCCCGTCGGCCGCCACGGGGGCGGCGGCGCTCGTGGCGTCGAGTCGGGTCACTGGCGCGCGCCGTCAACCGCGCGACCTTCCCGAGCCGGTGCG
This sequence comes from Actinomycetes bacterium, assembly GCA_021781315.1. The sequence goes on from JAJXXB010000280.1 coordinate 2,042, forward strand.
TGTCGCGCGCTCGACGGCTGAGGTCCTCGACGAGTTACGCGCCGAGGGCTAGCGCCCGTGGTGTGGTACCTCGACACGTCGGCGTTCCTCAAGCTCATCACGACCGAGGCGGAGTCGCCACCCGTACGGGCGTGGTTCTTCGCACACGAGTCGATCTGGTCCAGTCAGCTTCTCTACACCGAGGCACTGCGCGCTGGCGTGCGACTCGGTGTCGAGGTCGACGTAATCGAGGAGGCCCTGGAGACGATCTCGCTCGTACTGCCGAGTGCCACCACCTTCTTCACCGCTGGTCGACTTGAGCCGTCATCGCTGCGCTCACTGGATGCCCTTCATCTCGCCACCGCGTTGGAGATCGGGGACGACCTCGAAGGGATGGTCGTCTACGACGAGCGCCTCGCATCGGCGGCTCGCGCCGCGTCCCTGGACGTGATTCAGCCGCGCTAGGTGATCGGCCGAGGCGTTGTCACCACGTCCGAGTTCGTCGACCCGCTTCGTGCCGATTGTCCCCGCACCACCCGATGCCGGCACCTGGATGGACGTCGCGTCTGAGCGAATGCACGGCCACGACGAGCGCGAACTCGTGGCGAGAACACCGCGCTGCCGCGGGTCGCGGCGAGGATGCGTCAGAAGACGCCATTTCGCTTTCCATACCGTGGCCACAACGACGACCACTTTCTCGTAGACTGGCCCAATCGATTCCGTCATCGTCTTTGTCGCCAAGTACTTCCTCTTCCTTAGCGTGGCGGGGGTCGCCGTCTATTGGTTGCGCGCCGCGCGGCCGCTCAAGTTCACGCTCGCCTGGCAGCTCATCGTCGGCGGACTGATCGCGCTCGCCCTCGCGCGCATCGGCGGCCACTTCTACTACGACACCCGGCCCTTCGTGCGCGACCACGTCAAGCCGCTCTTTCCCCACGCGCCCGACAACGGCTTCCCCTCGGACCACGCGCTGCTGACCTCGTTCCTCGCGTACTCGTTCTGGCGCTACTCCAAGCCCTTCGCGCTGGCCCTGTTCGTGAACGCCCTGCTCGTCTCGGCGGCGCGCGTGGCCGCCCACGTGCACAGCCCGATCGACATCGTCGGGTCGTTCATCTTCTCGCTGATCGGCGCCTACGTTGTTACCCTGATCGACCGGCGCCTCGACCGCGGGCGCCACGCACTGCCGCGCCACTGATCAGTGACTGGCGATGGCCCCGAGGAGGGTCCGCGCCGGGGCGCTGAGTTCGCTGTGCGCGCGCCAGACCGCTCGGATTGACCGGGTCAGGTTGAGCCCCGCCACCGGCACCGCCACGAGGCGCTTGTCGGCGAGCTCGGCCGCCACGGCGAGCCGGCTCAGCACCGCGGGCCCGAGCCCGGCCGCGACGGCGGACTTGATGGCCGTCGTCGACGCGAGCTCGACGGCGATGCTCGGGGCAAGTCCCTCGCGCGCGAGGGCGTGCACGAGCACCTGGCGGGTCCCCGAACCGGGCTCGCGGCTCACCAGCGCGGCGCCGGCGAGCATCGCCGGGGTGAGCGGCGTCCTCCGGCGAGCCCACGCGTGGCTGGGCGCCACGACCACGGCGAGCTCGTCGCGATAGACCGTGCGGCCCTGGAGGCCCTCGGGCAGTGATGCCCCCTCGACGAAGCCGAGGTCGACCTCGTCGCGCGCGAAGAGCGCGGCGACCTCCTCGGAGTTGGCCATGCGCAGCGACACCGTCGTGGGCGTCGTCGCGTAGAGGGGGGCGAGCCAGGTCGGCAGCAGGTACTCGGCGACCGTCAGGCTGGCGGCGATGCGCAGCTGGGAGTCCTGATCACTGCGCAGCGCGCGGGCGCCGCCGGCGAGGGCGCGCATCGCGGCGAGCACCTTGTCGGCCCAGCCCACGACGGCGAGCCCGTCGGGGGTGAGCCGCGCGCCGGTCGTGTGTCGCTCGACCAGTCGCAGCTGCAGGGCGGCCTCGAGCCCGCGGATGCGCACGCTCGCGGCCGGCTGGCTGATGTGATGGGCCATCGCGGCCCGGCGGATCGAACCCGTCTCGGCGACGCTCACGAGCAGCTCGAGGGCCGTGAGATCAGGCCACTCCTCGCGCGTCGTCATAACCAGTGATTATAACGAACGCTCGTCGCGGGCCTAGTCAGCGGGCCCGGCAACCCCAAGACTGGAAGACGAGGAGGTTCCCATGGCGATTGACCCAGCCGAGATTGACACCACCGAGCACGACGGTGCCGCGACGACGACTGTCGAGGCGCCTCGCGCCTCGCGCCTCGCCGCCGTCGCGCCGGGACTCGCGCTTGCGACGCTGATTGGCGTGGCCGCGACCTTCATCGCCCACGTGGCGCCGATCGTCGGTGCGCCGGTGATCGCGATCGTCATTGGCATCGTCGTCGCGCTGGTGCGCCCGGCGAGCGACGGCCTCAAGCCCGGCCTGCACCTGGCGAGCAAGCGGGTCCTGCAGGCCTCCATCATCCTGCTCGGCACGGGGCTCTCCCTGCACCAGGTGGCCTCGACCGGCGTGTCCTCGCTGCCGGTCCTGCTCGGCACGCTCACCATCGCACTCGGCGCCGCCTGGCTGATCGGGCGCTGGCTCGGAGTCGTCGGGGACGTGCGCACCCTCATCGGGGTGGGCACGGCGATCTGCGGGGCGTCGGCCATCGCCGCGACCGACGCGGTGATCGACGCGCCCGAGCGCGACGTCGCCTACTCGGTGGCGACGATCTTCACCTTCAACGTGATCGCGGTCCTGACGTTCCCGCTCATGGGCCACGCGCTGCACCTTTCCCAGCACTCCTTCGGACTGCTCGCGGGCACCGCGATCAATGACGTCTCCTCGGTCGTCGCGGCCGCCACGGTCTACGGCCACGCCGCGTCCTCCTACGCGATCATCGTGAAGCTGTCGCGCACGCTCATGATCATCCCGATCGCGCTGTTCCTCGCCTTCTGGCGCACGCGCGCCGAGGAGAAGCGCGAAGTGGCGGCGGGGGTCAACGTGAACCGCGCGCGGCTCGTCAAGATCTTCCCCTGGTTCATCGTCTGGTTCGTCGGCGCCGTGATACTGAACAGCGTCGGCGCGATTCCCGCTCAGCTCAGCCACGACCTCGGCAACCTCGCCCAGGTCTTCATCGCCATCGCGCTCGCCGCCATCGGCCTCTCCACCCGGCTGCGCGACATCCGCCGGGCGGGCTTTCGCCCGCTGGCCCTGGGTGCGAGCCTGTGGGTCGTGGTGACCCTGGCGAGCCTGGGGCTGCAGGCCCTTACCGGCCAGGGGTGACGACTCGCCCGCGGACGGGCGCGCGGTAGGGTACGGGGCCATGGAGCGAGCCTTGCGCGTGGTGACCCTGTGCACGGGCAACGTGGCGCGCTCGGTGATGCTCGCCTCGATGCTGCAAGCCCTCGGTTCCGAGGCGGGCCGCACCTTCGAGGTGCGAAGCGCCGGCACCCACGCCGTCGAGGGGGCCGCGGTGAGTGCTCGCACGCGCGACGCGATGCTCGGCCTTGACGAGCTGCCCGCGGCCTCGATCACCGCGCACCGCAGCCACCAGCTCGAGCTCGCCGACCTCGAGTGGGCCGACCTGGTGCTGTGTGCCGAAGCCGACCACGTGCGCTACGTGCACCGCGAGTTTCCGGCCTTCGCCCTCTCGTGCTGCACGATCGGCCAGTTCGTGCGCGAGGCGCCGCTCGACGCGCCCTGGTCGACCCAGGTGGCGGTCGTCGCGGCGAGCGACCCCGACGCGGCCTTTGACGTGGCGGATCCGGCCGGCGGCGACCAGGCGGTCTATGACGAGTGCGCGAGCCAGCTCTTCGAGCTGGCTCAGGTCTTTCTCACCGTGCTCTCGGCCTAGCGGCGTTAGTCCTCGCGCACGGCGCGCAGCCCGCCCCAGGCGAGGGTGGCGCTGCGAGCGGCGAGGCGCTCGGCTTCGGAGCTCGACGGCTCGGGCCAGCCGTTGGCGGCCTGCTGGACGAGCCAGGTCGTCGCGGCGCCCTCGACGATCCCGACGACCCCGGCCGCGAGCTGGCGGCGGTGTTCGTCTGAGATCGAGAGGTTGATGTAGGGCTCGAGGAACGAGACGAGCCCGAGCTCGAGCCGGCCGAGCTCCTTTGCGGTCTCGCCCTCGTGGCGATGGATGAAGAGAATCCGGAAGGCGTCGGTCTCGCGCACGACCATCTCGAAGTAGACCCGGAAGGCCACCTCGATCTTCAGCCGCGGCGACTCGACCGCCTCGACGGCGGTGGTGAGCTGGGCGAGCAGGCGCTCGGCGGTCTCGGCCACGATCTGGCGGTAGAGGTCGGACTTGGAGGAGAAGTACTGATAGAGGATCGGCTTGGTGAAGCCGGCGCCGCGGGCGATGTCGTCCATCG
>JAJXXB010000069.1 GCA_021781315.1 Actinomycetes bacterium
GGTGATGACCTCGCTGCTCGCCGCCATCCTGATCGGCGCGGCGCCCTATCTCATCAACTTCTTCTTCAAGACCGGTCTCGCGGTGCACTGATGGGGGTGGGATGTCTTCTCGATCCGGCCACCTGCGCGGCCGGTGTTCTGACCCACGCCACGCTGGGTGACTTGTTCAACGCGTTGACCAACTGGGTGCTCGAGAGCGTGCACTGGATCCTCACGTCCGCCGGCGGGGTGCTCGCGACCACGACGGACCCGGCGACCGTGACGACCTCGGTCGCGCCGCTGTACGCGACGCTCACCTCCCTGTCGCCGATCCTGATGCTGATGGGGCTGATGGTGGCGACGCTCTCCGCGCTGCGCCACGGCGACGCGGGTTCCCTGTGGCGCTCCTACCTCGGCGTGGCGCCGGCCAGCGTCGCGGCCATCGCGCTGGCCCGACCCGTCGCCGGGTTGCTCCTGCGCGGGGTGAACGACCTCTCGAGCGCCGCGTCGGCGTCGGTGCTCGTCCACGAGGGACTCCTGGCAAACGACCTGCACAACCTGGTGGGCACGATCCCCGGCTTCGGCCTCTTCCTGCTCGCGGTCGCGGTGGTCGTGGGCTCGTGGTTCCTCTGGTGCGAGCTGGTCGTGCGCGTCGTCGTCCTCTCCCTGGTCCTCGTCCTCGTGCCCGTCGTGGCCGCTCTCGCCACGTTCCCCTCGCTGCGGCGCGTGGGCTGGCGTCTCGCCGAGACCTTCGTCGCCGTGGCGGCCAGCAAGTTCCTCATCGTGATCGCCCTCGTCCTGGGCCTCGACGAGTTGACGGGAACCTCGGCGACGCGCGTCGTGGCTGGGGCGGTCACGCTCGCCCTCGCGGCCCTGACCCCCTTCGTGCTGCTGCGCGTCGTTCCCGTCATCGAGCAGTCGGCGCTGCACCACCTCGAAGGGGTTCGCCAGCGCGCCTCGCGCGGGACCCGTCAGGCGGCCCTGAGCGCCTCTCGAGCGGGCGCGATGATCGCGCCCGAGAGGGTACCGGCGCCGCCCGAGACGCCCGAGGACCTCGGATTCGACCTCTGGGAGGGTGACGGCGAGGTGACCCTGCCCCCGCCCTACGCCGGGCCGGTCGCCGCCCCGGTCGGCGAGCCGCAACGGCGTGGGGGCCACGTCGCCTACACCAAGGACCACATGGGACCCGTCGTGACGTGGCACTTCGATGAGTGAGGCCGTGCGTCTCGGCGACGCCGACGCCCCCGGGCGCGTCCTCGGCCTCGACCGGCTCCAGTTGGTCGTGCTGGGCCTTGGAACGGGGGTGCTCGTCGAGGCGCTCGTGCGCACGCATCAGGTGATACAGGCCGGCCTGGGTCTTGCGCTGCTCGCCGCGGCGCTGCCCGCGGGCGAGCGAGTCAGCGTGGCCGAACGAATCGGCCTGACGCTCGCCTACGCGACGCGTCGTCACGTTTCGTCGGTGGTGCTCGAGCGCGGCGAGACGCCCATCGTGCACGCGGCGTCGAGCGTCGCCGCGCGCGGCTACGCGCTGAGCCACCGGGGCCGACTCGATCTCAGCGGGGCCGACCTGGCGATGGCGCGTCGCCTCGCGCAGACCCTCGACGCCCTGGCGACCTCGCCGGGCGGGCGCCACGCGTCGCTGCACGTCGTCAGCGACGGCGAGGACGTCGCCACCCTCTTGTGCCTCGCCGGACGCGCGCCCGAGGGATGGACGCGCGACGACGAACTCGTCGCGCGCGTCGCGGGCGTCGGCCTGGCCGACCACCTCTGGCTCTTAGAACGCCTCAGGTACGTGCGCACCACCAACGGGGTGTGTCGCGTGTTGCGCGTTCGCGACTTCTCGGCCGCTGGCGCACCGCTGCTCGCCGGATTGCAGCGTCGCCGAGATTCGACGACGCTCTCACTGCACGCCGACGTGCTCGAAGACGCCCGCGCTCGTCGCCGGGTTGAGCGACTCAGCCACGCCGCGACGAGCAACGGGGCGGCGGCGGGCGCGATGGGCTTTCGCGAGACGTCACGTGCGCGGCGGCGCGTGGCCCGCACGCTCGAGCGCGAGGCGCGCGTCGCCGAGGGCCGCGCCCTGGTGCGCCTCGCGGTCTTTGTCACGGTGCGGGCCGCGCGGCTCTCGGATCTCGACGCCGCGGTCGCCTCGGTGGTGCGCACGGCCCGCGAGGCCGGCCTCGTGCTCGATCGTGGCGCGGGTCGCCAGGCTCGCTGGCTCTCCCAGTCCCTGCCCGGGGGCCCCGGCTGGTGAGGGCGTGGACGCACCTCGCCACGTCCGAGGACCTGCTGGATCTGCGGCTGCCGGCCCACGACGCGGGGACGGGCCTCGAGGGACGTCCACTCGGCGACTGCCTGGGCGGTGGCGAGTTCGTCTACGAGCCCTTCGACGCCTACGCCGCGGGACTCGTGGCCAATCCGAACCTTCTCGTCGCCGGTTCCATCGGAGCGGGCAAGTCGACGCTCGTGAAGATGGTGATCGACCGGGGTCTCGCGCGCGGCCGCGGTGTCGTCGTGGTCGATCCCAAGGGCGAGTACGGGGCGCTCGCTGCCTCCTACGGCGTGACGCCCCTGGCGCTCGGGCGCGACGGGTGGTGCGACCCGTTCGAGGACGAGGGCCGCGCTCGCGACCTCGTGCGCGCCCTGCTCGCCAGCGCGGCCGGAGGGTTCTCGGACGAGCTGCACTTCGCCCTCGACGAGACCTGGCGCGCGTTGCCCACGAGGCGACCGCGGAGACTGCTCGCCGCACTACTGGAGCGTCGCGCCGGCGACCTGCGCGGTCCGGCGAGCGCGCGCCGCTCACTCGCTCTCGTCTTGCGCCGCTTCGTCGAGGGTGACCTCGCGGGCCTCTTCGACGGCGACGGACCGGCGCTCTCACTCGAGGGCGACCTGGTGGTCCTCGATCTGAGCACGCAGTGGTCAGGCGACTCCCTGGCCGTGGCGGCGCTGTCGGCGGCGGCGGCCGGCGCGAACCTGGCCCGACCGGATCGCCCGGGGTACCTCGTGCTCGACGAGGCGTGGGTCCTCCTGGGCGACCCGGCGTCGTTGCGCTGGCTGCGCGGATCCTGGAAGCTGGCTCGCTCGCGCGGGATCAGCCACGTCCTCGTCCTGCACCGCTTCAGCGACGTGGGTGCGGCGGGTGACGCGGGCAGCGCGACGCGCGAGAGCGCCCTGGGGCTACTGCGCGAATGCGAGACGACGTGGCTCTTTCGCCAGGGCGCCGACGAGGCTCGCGAGATCACCTCGGCCCTCTCGCTGCACCCCCACGAGGCGCGCTACCTCGTCGCGCTGCCGCGCGGGGCGGCCCTCGTGCGCTACGGCCCGTTTCGCTCGGTGGTGCGCGTGCGACCCGACGCGCGCGATGCGCGCTTCATCGATACCGATTCGGCGATGCGCGCGTGAGCGAGCGCCTCGTCCTCGGGCGGCGCATGGTCCAGGGCGTCGCCGTGGGACCACGGCTGCGCCTGGGTGAGCGCAGCTCGCTGCTGGTCGTCGGGCCCACCCAGGTGGGCAAGACCTCCTCGCTGGTGGTGCCGGCGATCCTCTCGTGGAGCGGCGCGCTCGTCACCACCAGCGTCAAGTCCGACGTCGTGGAGGTCACGCGTCGGTGGCGCGGCGCGTTCGGCGACGTTCAGGTGCTCGAGCCGGGTCGCGACGGCGGGCTCACCTGGGATCCGCTCGAGCGCATTGAGTCGTTGCGCCACGCGCTGCGCGTGGCGCACGAACTGACCAGTCGCGCCAGTCCCCACGCGGACTCCGAGTTCTGGAACGCCCTCGCCACGAAGCTTGTCGCGGCCCTCTTCGTGATCGCCCGCCAGAGCCGGCGCAGCGTCTTCGACGTCGCGCGGGTCCTCGACACGCGAGAGTTCAACGAGTGGCTCGCCCGTCCGTTCGAGGCCGCGGATCTCCTGCGCGGGTTCCTCGAGCACGACGCCAAGACCGTCGACGGCGTCATCACGACGGCGGAGACGATGCTGCTTGCCTGGCGCTTTCCCCAGCCCCTCGCGCGGGTGCGCGATGTCGTCCACGGGCCGCACACGCTCTACCTCGTCAGTCCGCGCGGCGAGCAGCGACACTACGAGTCGCTCTTTCGCGGAGCCCTGCGCGCGGTGCTCGAGGAGCAGCAGCGCCTGGTCGACGCGGGGCGCGCTCGCCCGCTCCTCCTGGTACTCGACGAAGCCGCCACCGTCGCACCCCTCGAGGACCTCGACGAGCTGGCGGCGACCCTGGCCGGACTGTCGGTGACCCTGGTGACCGTGGTCCAGGACTTCTCGCAAGTGAGTGCCCGATGGGGCAAGCGCGCCGCGACCATCGTGAACAACCACACGACGCGCCTCGTCCTCGGCGGGCTCGCCGATCCCGCGGTCGCCACGTTCCTGCCCGAGGCGGCCGGCTCCGACGAGGCGCCCCTGCGGCGGCTCGCGCCGGGGACGGGCCTCGTCGTTTCGCGCTCCGCGCCGGTCGCGCGCGTTCGCCTGGTGCCGTGGTGGCGACAGCGTCACCTCCGACACCGGGGTTGCGACGACCTCGCTACGATTCGCTGGTGGCATCGACGAACGTGACGAGCGGACCCCTGCTCGCGGTCGACATCGGGGCGACCAACATCAAGTACTGCCTGGTCGACGCCGATGGCACCCTGCTCGAGGTCCCGCGCCGTCGACCCACGCCCTATCCCTGCACGCCCGAGCGACTGGTCGGGGTGGTGGCCGACCGGATCATCAAGGCCAAGGTGGAGCGCGCCGGCGTGGGCTTTCCCGGCGAGTTCGCCGACGGACGCGTGGTGCGCCCGGGCAACCTGTCGCGCCCCGGGGGCGTGTCGACGCCGGTCGACCCCGATCTCGACGCGCACTGGCGCGGCTTCGAGCTCCAGCGCGCCTTGCGCGAGGCGACCGGCGCCGACGTGCGCATGGTGAACGACGCGTCCCTGGCGGCTCTCGGCGCCAGCCAAGGGGTGGGCCGTGAGGTCGTCATCACGCTCGGCACGGGATGCGGACTGGCCCTCGTGGTCGACGGCGAGCTCGTGCGCGTGCGCGACGTCGGCGCGGCGCCCTTCGACGAGAGTCGCACGTTCGACCAGGCCCTGGGTGAGCGGGCCCGGGCCGAGGACGAGGCGCGCTGGCACCGTGACCTGGTGCGCGCGGTCGCGGGGTTCAGCACCGAGTTCTCCGCCACCGCCATCCACCTCGCCGGCGGCAACGCCCGGCGCGTCACACCCGACGTCTTCGTCGACCTGGCGGTGCCGGTCGAGATCGACGGGAACTTCGCGCCGTTGCGCGGGGCCGCGCGGCTCTTCTAGGCGCGCGCGAGGGCCAGCGCGCCGGTCGCGAGGGTCGTCGCAAAGACCCGGCACGATTCGTCGACGACGGAGAAGTCCGGGCTGTGGTGCATGCCGCTCGAGCCGTCCGGCGCGGCGCCGCCGACGAACAGGTAGCAGCCGGGCACGCGATTCAGCAGTTCGGATACGTCGTCGCTGGGACTCACGGGTCCCATCTCGGCGTAGAGGACGCCCGGCGCGTTGGCGAGGGCTGCGGCCACGACCGCGACGGCGTGAGCGTCGTTGGTCACGGCCGGCGTCGAGAAGGTGTAGTCCACCCGTGCGGTGACCGTGAACTGGCTCGCCACGGCGTCGACGAGCGCGTCGAGTCGCGCGAGGGCCGCCACGCGCTGGTCGTCGGTGAAGGTGCGCAGGGTCCCCGAGAGGCTGGCGTGGCGCGGCACCACGTTGGGTGCGCTGCCGGCGCGGATCACTCCGGCCGAGCACGCGCAGGCGGTGCCCTCGAAGACGAGTCCCTCCACGACCTCGCCCAGTCGCGGCGCGAGCGCGCTGATCGCGAGCACGACGTTGCCGACGTCGCTCGCCATGGCGCCGTGTCCGCCGGCACCTTCGAGATGGATCTCGAAGGCGTGGGCCTCGCTCATGATGACGCCGGGGCGCGCCGCCACGAAGCCCACGGGCCCGAGGCTCGACACGTGAGCGCCGATCACGTAGTCGACGTCGCGCCCTTCGAGCAGGCCTCGCTCAAGCATGGCGAGAGCGCCGCCGAGGCCCTCCTCGGCCGGCTGGAAGACGAGCGTGAACGTGCCCACCAGTTCTCCGGCGTCGCGCAGGCGCGCGAGCAGGTCGGCCGCTCCGAGCGCGGCCGCGGTGTGCACGTCGTGGCCGCAGGCGTGCATCACGCCCGGTGTCTCGCTGCGAAACGCGAGGTCGGTCTCCTCAGTCACCGGCAGCGCGTCGATGTCGGCGCGGATCAGGACCCGTCGACCCGACGCACCCTCCAAGGTCGCCACCGCGCCCGTCTCGGTGGGGCATTGCTCGAGGTGCCAGCCGAGCTCCTCGAGCCGGGCGCGGATCACCTGGCTGGTGCGGTAGATCGGAA
>JAJXXB010000181.1 GCA_021781315.1 Actinomycetes bacterium
CGGTGACCCTCCAGGCCGTGTCGGCGGTGGGCCAACCCCTTCTCATGTCGGCCTGGCGCGACGCGTTCGCCCGCGAGGGTGTGGCCGTCGGACAGGTCCTGCTCGCGCCGCTCGATTTCTCCAATCGCGGTCAGTACCTGCACGCTCGCTCTACCCTGGCCGCCCTCAAGTCGCTCGGGGTCGTGCCGATCGTCAACGAGAACGACGCCGTCGCGGACGCCGAGATCCGCTTTGGCGACAACGACCGGATCGCGGCTCTGGTGGCCAACCTGGTGGCGGCCTCGCACCTCGTGCTCTTGACCGACACCGAGGGGCTCTTTACCGCCGATCCGCGACTGGACCCCGGGGCGACGCTGATCGAGGAGGTCCGGGCCTTCGACGCGACCCTGCTCGCCCTGGCCGGCTCGTCGATCTCGGGCGTGGGCAGCGGTGGCATGGCCTCGAAGCTCGCGGCCGCGCACATGGCGACCTGGTCGGGCGTGACGACCGTGATCGCGCCGGCGCGCGCGAGCGCGCCCCTCTCGTCGTCTCTCGCCGAGACCTCGGGCTTCGGCACGATCTTTCGCCCCCGTCCCGAGCGTCTCAGCGCGCGCAAGGCGTGGATCGCCTTCGCCGTGGCGAGCACCGGGACGGTCTCGATCAACCAGGGGGCACTCCAGGCGCTCGAGCACCACGGGCGCAGCCTGCTGCGCGTGGGGGTGACGGGTCACACCGGGACCTTCGAAGACGGCGACGCCGTCGACGTCCTCGGACCCCTCGGCGAGGTCGTCGCCAAGGGCCTGGTGCGCGTGGGAGCGGAGAACTTCGACGACGGTGACGACGTCGTGATCCACCGCGACGACCTCGTCCTCCTTCGTCGTCCGTAGGCTCCGTTACGCTAGCGAGATGACGATTGGCGAACTTCGGGCCCAGGGCGCGCGCGTTCGCGCCGCCGCGGCCGTGCTCGCCACCGCGAGCGACGAGTCGCGCCAGCGCGTGCTGCGCGACGTGGCGAGCGCCCTCGAGGACCGTCGCGCCGAGCTGCTCGCCATCAACGCCGAGGAGCTCGATCGCTACCGCGACTCCGGCGCCGGTCGCGATCGCCTGACCCTCACCGAAGCCCGGGTGGACTCGATGGCGGCCGCCCTGCGTGACGTCGCGGCCGCGGCCGACCCGCTCTTTGAGGTGCTCGATCACCAGGTGCGTCCCAACGGGCTCGACGTGTCGCGCGTGCGCGTTCCTCTCGGGGTGATCGGAGTCGTCTACGAGAACCGACCCAACGTCACGAGCGACGTGGCCGGGCTCTGCGTGCGCAGCGGTAACGCGGCGTTCCTGCGCGGCTCATCCTCGGCCCAGGCGACGAATCGCTTCATCGTGGGGCTCTGGCACGAGGCGCTCGCCGCGGCGGGCCTGCCCGAGGACGGCGTGGCGTTGGTCGAAGACTCCTCGCACGAGGCGGCGGTCGCCTTCATGCAGCTCGACGACGTGCTCGACTGCCTGATCCCGCGCGGCGGCCCGAGCCTGATCGCCGCGATGCGCGAGCACGCCCGCGTGCCCTACGTGCTCGACGGCGACGGCAACTGCCACGTCTACGTCGACGCCTCCGCCGACCTCGAGATGGCGGTCAACATCGTGGCCAACGCCAAGACGTCACGGCCCGGCGTGTGCAACGCGGCCGAGACCGTGCTCGTGCACCACGACGTCGCCGACGCCTTCTTGCCCGCCATGGCCACGGCGATCCCCCAGGTCGAGCTGCGCGGCGACGCCGAGACGATCCAGCGCATCGCGGCCTCGGAGGCGACCGAGGACGACTACGAGCGCGAGTTTCTCGATCTCGTTCTCGCGGTCAAGGTCGTGGACTCCCTGGACGAGGCCATCGCCCACGTCGCGCGCTACGGCACCGGACACAGCGAGGCGATCGTGACGCGCGACGCCACCAGCGCCGAGGAGTGGGTGCGCCGCGTCGACGCGGCGGCCGTGCTCGTGAACGCGTCGACGCGCTTCATCGACGGCGGTGAGTTGGGACTGGGCGGCGAGGTGGGGATCTCCACCCAGAAGCTGCACGCGCGCGGTCCCATGGGTCTGAAGGAACTGACCTGTCTCAAGTGGGTCGTACGAGGAGAGGGACAGGTTCGATGACGTCACTGGATCCGCGCCAGGAATTGGCCCAGCGCCTGGGACTCGATCAGGTGCCGCCGGCCAACTTCACGTCGCCCGACGACGTGCGCACCCGTCTGGCCGCGCAGGGCTACCTGAGCGACGAGGCCATCGCCTCGGTCACCTTCCTCGCCGATCGCCTGGCCAAGCCGGTCCTCGTCGAGGGGCCCGCGGGCACCGGCAAGACCGCCCTGGCGCGCGCCGTCGCCGACGCGACGGGGGCGCGACTCATCCGATTGCAGTGCTACGAAGGACTCGACGAGTCCAAGGCCCTCTACGAGTGGAACTATCGCAAGCAGCTCTTGCGCATTCAGGCGGGCCGCGGCGAGGCGACCGGCGAGGAGTGGTCGCACCTCGAAGAGGACATCTTCGCCGAAGAGTTCCTTTTGCGCCGACCGCTGCTCGAGGCTATCTCGGCGACTGACCCCGTCGTGCTGCTGATCGACGAGGTAGACCGGGTCGAGCTCGAGACCGAGGCCCTGCTGCTCGAAGTCCTGAGTGAGTACCAGGTATCGATCCCCGAGCTCGGCACCGTGCGGGCCCACCAAATTCCGCTCGTCTTTCTCACCTCGAACAACACCCGCGAGCTCTCCGAGGCCCTCAAGCGGCGCTGCCTCTACCTCTACGTGGGGTACCCCGACGTGGCCCGTGAGCGCGACATCATCGTCGAACGGGTGCCCGGCATCTCGAGCGCGCTCGCCGAGCAGATCGCCCGGGTGGTGCGCTCGCTGCGCACGCTCGATCTGAAGAAGGCGCCCTCGGTCGCCGAGACCCTCGACTGGGCGCGCACGCTCGTCTTGCTCGGTCGCGAGGAGATTGGCGACGAGGACGCCGCCGCCACGTTGCACATCTTGCTCAAGTACCAGACGGACATCGACCGGGCGACCAAGGAGCTCCTGGGCCGCGGCAAGACCGTTGCTTAACCTGCTGGGCGACTTCATCGCCGAGCTGCGCGCCGCGGGGATTCCGGTCTCGATGACCGAGCACATGGACGCGGCGCGCGCGATGCAGGCGATCGATCTCGGGGATCGGCCCCTCGTGCGCGCGGCGCTCGCGGCCACGTTGGTCAAGGACGGCGACCACCTGCCCGTCTTCTACACCGCCTTCGACGTCTTCTTCTCGATGCGCTCCTGGGCCGGCGCGGAGGAGCTCCTCAACTCCGAGGACGAGACGAGCGCCCCGACGGGGGCCAACGCCCCCGGCCCGCGACGCGGTTCGGGCGGTGCGTCGAGCACGATGTCGGCCGAGGAGCTGGCCGAACTTCTCTTTCGAGCCCTGCGCGACGGCGACGCGAACGCGCTGCGCCGCGGCGCCGGCGAGGCCGTGACGCGCTACGCGGGCATGGAGCCGGGTCGGCCGGTGGGCGGGACGTACTACCTCTATCGCACGCTGCGCAACCTCGACCTCGAGAACCTCGAGCGCCGCTTGGGTGGCGAGGCCGCGGGCGAGCTCGCCGAGCGGCTCGCGCGCGACGAGGCCCGCGCGCGCGTGGAGATGCTCAAAGCCGAGATCGAGCGCGAGATCCGCGAGCGCCTCGTCGAAGACCGGGGCTCGCAGGCTCTCGCCAAGTCGGTGCGCAAGCCGTTGCCCGAAGACGTCGACGTGATGCACGCCAATCGCGAGGAGATGGCTCAGCTCGAGCGAGCCCTGCGGCCGCTGAGTCGAAAGCTGGCCACGCGCCTCGCGCGTCGGCGTCGGCGGCGCCGACGCGGCCCGGTCGACCTGCGCCACACGGTTCGCCGCAGCCTCTCCACCGGCGGAGTGCCGATCGACCTGCGCTTCAAGCCCCCGCGGCCCAACAAGCCCGAGATCATCGTCATCGCCGACATCTCGGGCTCGGTCGCGTCCTTCGCCCGCTTCACCTTGCACCTCGTGCACGCGATCAGCTCGCAGTTCTCCAAGGTGCGCAGTTTCGTCTTCGTCGACGGCATCGACGAGGTGACGAGTCTCTTCGAGGGTGCCGACGACCCGGCGGACGCGGTAGCGCGCATCAACGCCGAGGCCGACGTCATCGCCTTCGACGGTCACTCGGACTACGGGCGTGCGTTCAGCGTCTTTCACGACCGCTTCGCCAAGGACGTCACGCGTCGCTCGACGGTCTTGATCCTGGGCGACGCGCGCAACAACTACCACCAGGCTCACCCCGAGGTCCTAGCTGACCTGCACTACCGCGCCAAGGCGGTCTTCTGGCTCAACCCCGAGCCGCTGGGGTACTGGAACAGCGGCGACTCGATCATCAACCAGTACGCGCCGTACTGCGACCGCGTGGTCGAGTGCCGCACGCTGCGCCAGCTCGAGGCCTTCGTCGGAGAGCTCGCGTGACGTCGGACTTCGCGGAGGGCTACTTCACGCGCGGGCGTGAACCGCGCGGGACCCGCCTCGTCCTGATCCGCCACGGCGAGGCGCGCTGCAACGCCGAGGGCGTCGTGGGTGGCCCGCGCGGCGATGGTGGCCTGACCGACCTCGGCCGAGCCCAGGCGGCGGCTCTGGCGCAACGCCTCGCGATCACGCGCGAGCTCGACGACGCGGCGGCGCTCTACACCTCCATCCTGGGTCGCTCCATCGAGACCGCGCGCGTGCTCGCCCCGGGACTGCCCGACCTCGCCGCGATTGCCGACTGCGACCTGTGCGAACTGCACCCCGGCGCGGCCGACGGGCTCACGTGGGCCGAACTGGAAGAGAGCTACGGCGTCGCGGACTGGAGCGTCGCGCCCGAGGCGCCGTTTTCACCGGGTGGCGAGAGCTGGCTCGCCTTCTACGAGCGCTGCGAGCGCGCCATCGCCACGCTGGTCGCGCGCCACCCCGGTGAGCGCGTGGTGGCGATCGTGCACGGCGGCGTGATCGAGCAGGCGATGAAGGTGCTCAACGGCAATGACCCCGCGGCGCGTCTGGGACTGCGCACCGAGCACTGCTCGATGACCGAGATCGAGTTCGACGGGACTCGCCGGCGCCTGCTGCGCTACAACGACGTCGCGCCGCTGTCGTTCGCGTAGTCGCGCAGGAACTCCGCCACGTGAAAGGCGAGGTCCAGGCTCTGGGTCGCGTTGAGGCGCGGGTCGCAGATCGTCGTGTAGTTGAGATCGAGATCGTCCTCGCCCAGTCGTGAGCCGCCACCGAGGCACTCGGTGACGTTGTCGCCGGTCAGCTCGACGTGCAGGCCGCCCGGCCAGGTGCCCAGGGCCTGATGCACGGCGAAGAACTGGCTGACCTCGCTCATGATGTCGTCGAAGTGGCGGGTCTTCTGACCGCCCGAGGCGAGGAAGGTGTTGCCGTGCATCGGATCGCAGGCCCAGACGACGTCGCGGCCGTCGTCGCGCATCGCCTCGACGAGCGGCGGTAGCGCGTCGGCGACGTGGTTCTGGCCCATGCGCGAGATCAAGGTGAGACGACCGGGGACGTTCTCGGGGTTGAGCACGTCGCCCAGGCGGCGCAGCTCGTCGGCGTCGACGCGCGGGCCGACCTTCACGCCCACCGGATTGGCGACGCCGCGCAGGAACTCGACGTGAGCGCCCTCGAGGTCGCGGGTGCGATCCCCGATCCAGAGCATGTGCGCCGAGCAGTCGTAGAAGTCGCCAGTCAGGGAGTCGCGCCGGGTCAGGGCCTGCTCGTAGGGCAAGATGAGAGCCTCGTGGCTGGTGTAGAAGTCCACGCCCTGGAGCGCGGAGTCGTCGTGGAGGTCGATCCCGCAGGCCTTCATGAACTGCAGGGCCCGCTCGATCTCATCGGCGATCATGGCGTAGCGCTTGCCCTCGAGGGAGTTGGCGACGAACTCCTGGTTCCAGGCGTGCACGCGAGAGAGCGCGGCGAAGCCACCGGTCGTGAAGGCGCGCAGCAGGTTCAGCGTTGCGACGCTCTGGTGGTACGCGGTGAGGAGTCGCTCGGGGTCGGGCCGACGCGCCTCTGCGGTGAACTCCTCGGAGTTGACGATGTGTCCGCGGAATGCCTCGAGGGAGACACCGTCGTGGATCTCCACCGGCGCGCTGCGGGGCTTGGCGAACTGGCCGGCGATGCGCCCGACCTTGATGACCGGCACGCCCGAGGCGTAGGTGAGGGCCACCGCCATCTGCAAGATGACCTTCAACTTGTCGCGAATGGAATCGGCCGATCCCTCGTCGAAGGACTCGGCGCAGTCACCGGCCTGGAGGAGGAAGGCCTTGCCCTGGGAGACGAGGGCCAGGTGCTCCTGGAGCCGTCGCGCCTCGCCGGC
>JAJXXB010000264.1 GCA_021781315.1 Actinomycetes bacterium
GTAAACTCCGCAAGCCCGAGCCGTACAAGGGCAAGGGCGTGCGCTACCTCGGCGAGCGCGTTCTGCGCAAGGCCGGAAAGGCGGCTAAGTAATGGCCCGTTCCACACTCGAGCTGCGTCAGCGCCGCCACGCGCGCGTGCGCCGGCGCCTGTCCGGAACTCCCGAGCGCCCGCGCGTCGCGGTGTTCCGCTCGCACAAGCACATCTCCGCCCAGATCATCGATGACGTGGCGGGGCGCACCCTGGCCGCGGCCTCGTCCGTCGAGCCCGCCCTGCGCGGCGCCGGCGGCAACATCGAGGGTGCCAAGACGGTCGCCACCGTGCTCGCCGAGCGGGCCAAGGCGGCCGGAGTGACGACCGTGGTCTTCGACCGCGGCGGATTCGACTACCACGGGCGCATCGCCGCATTTGCGGAGACCCTGCGCGCCGGCGGACTGGAGTTCTAATGGCTGAAGAGCAGTACGAAGAGCGCACCATCAAGGTGAACCGCGTGTCCAAGGTGGTCAAGGGCGGACGTCGCTTCTCCTTCACCGCCCTCATGGTCATCGGCGACGGCAAGGGCAAGGTCGGTCTGGGATACGGCAAGGCCAAGGAAGCCGGACTCGCCGTGCAGAAGGGCATCGAGGAGGCGCGCAAGAACCTCTTCGACGTGCCCCTCGCGGGCTCGACCATCGTCTACCCCGTGCTGGGCGCCTCGGGCGCCGGGCGCGTGCTGATGAAGCCCGCGGCCCCGGGAACCGGCGTCATCGCCGGCGGCGCCGCGCGCGCCATCCTCGAGATGGCCGGCGTGAAGGACATCATCGCCAAGTCGTTGGGCTCGTCCAACGGCATCAACGTGGCGCACGCGACGATCGAGGGCCTCAAGCAGCTGCGCCGGCCCGAGGACATCGCCGCCTCGCGCGACCACGCCATCGACCACGTCATCCCCACCGGCACTCTGCGGGCCTACCGCGAGCGCCAGCGTGAGGGCGACCTGTTCAAGACGGAGGGTTAAGGATGGGTCAACTCAAGGTCACCCAGATCCGCTCGTCGATCGCCACCAAGCCCAAGCATCGCGGGACTCTGCGCGCGCTGGGACTTCGCGGGATCGGCCAGTCCAACGTGCTGCCGGACCGTCCCGAGATCCACGGGATGATCGCCCGGGTGCCGCACCTGATCAAGGTAGAAGAGGTTTCGTCATGAAGTTGCACGACCTGCACTCGCCCGAGGGCTCGACGCACCGCAAGAAGATCGTCGGACGCGGCATCGGCGGCAAGGGCGGCAAGACCGCCGGCCGTGGCACCAAGGGCCAGAAGGCCCGCCGCCAGATTCCCGCCGGCTTCGAGGGCGGCCAGCTGCCCCTCGTCCAGCGCATCCCGAAGCTCAAGGGCTTCACCAACCCGTTCCGCGTCGAGTACACCCCGGTGAACCTCGACGCTCTGGCCGGCCTCGGCCAGAGCCAGGTGGACCTCGAGGGAATCGTCGCGGCGGGACTCGCGCGCAAGGGCGACCTCGTCAAGGTCCTCGGCCGCGGTGAACTGACCAGCGCCCTGCACGTCTCGGCCCACGGCGTCTCGGCGTCGGCGCGCGCGGCCATCGAGGCCGCCGGCGGCTCGGTGACGATCCTCGACAAGCCCTTCAAGGTTCGCCCGGCGGCTGCGGGCAACCAGCACCAGAACCGCTAAGCCCGTGCTGACGCGACTCGGCAACATCTTCCGGGTGCCGGACCTTCGCAACAAGGTCCTGTTCACGATCGCCATCATCGGCCTGTACCAGCTGGGCGCCAACCTGCCGATCCCCGGCGTGAGTTGGTCCCAGGTCCAGCTACTGCAGTCCAAGGCCGGCGCGAGCGGCGTCCTGGGATTCCTGAACCTGTTCTCGGGCGGCGCGCTGACCCGACTCGCGGTCTTCGGACTGGGCGTCATGCCCTACATCACGAGTTCGATCGTCATCCAGTTGCTCACGACCGTCATCCCCAAGCTCGAGCAGTGGCGCGACCAGGGCGCGGTGGGCCAGAAGCACATCACCCAGACGACGCGCTACCTGACCATCGGTCTGGCACTGCTGCAGTCGACCGGCCTGATCTACGCCTTCCACGGCCACGACCAGGCGCTGCTGGGATTCAACATCGACCTGATCCCCAAGTTCACGCTGTGGCTGGGCCTGTTCATGGTGGCGATCATGACCGCGGGCACCGCGTTCGTGATGTGGCTCGCCGAGCTGATCACCCAGCGCGGCATCGGCCAGGGCATGTCTCTACTCATCTTCGCCAACGTCGTCGCCGGCCTGCCCTCGGGCGGGCGCGCGGTCTACGCCGAGGGTGGCGCGTTCAAGTTCGTCGTCCTGCTCGTGATCTCCATCGCGCTGCTGGTGCTGATCGTCTTCATGGACAACGGCCAACGGCGAATCCCGGTCACCTTCGCGCGCCGGGTCGTCGGTCGCAAGGAGATGGGTGGCAACTCCACCTACATCCCCTTGAAGGTCAACCAGTCCGGCGTGATCCCGATCATCTTCGCGTCCTCGGTGCTCTACATCCCGGTGCTGCTGTCCAACGTGGTGCCCTGGACGGGATTCCAGAACTTCGTCAACACCTCGCTGCACCCGACGAACTTCTTCTACATCCTCTCTGACTTCGTGCTGATCCTGGCCTTCACGTTCTTCTACGTCTACATCGCCTTCGAGCCGCACCAGCAGGCCGAGATGCTGCGCCAGCAGGGTGGCTTCGTGCCGGGCATCCGCCCGGGGCTACCCACCGAGAAGTACTTCGCGCGCATGCTCAGTCGCATCACGACCGTGGGCGCGACGTTCCTCGCCTCGGTCGCGGTGGTGCCGAGCATCCTGATGGCGCTGTGGAGCATCAACCGGTTCCCGTACTACGGCACCACGCTGCTGATCGCGGTGGGTGTGGCGCTCGAGACGATGCGCCAGATCGACTCCCAGCTCATGATGCGCAACTACGAGGGCTTCCTCAAGCGCTAGTGATGTCGCGACTCGTCCTGGTCATCCTCGGCAAGCAGGGGGCGGGCAAGGGCACGCAGTGCGCCCGGCTGTCCGCGCGCTACCAGATCCCCCACGTCTCGACCGGGGACATCCTGCGCGCCGCGGTCAAGGCCGGTAGCCCCCTGGGCCGCGAGGTGAAGTCGGTGCTCGACGCCGGGGCCCTGGTCTCCGATGACCTGGTGAACCGTCTGGTGGCCGAGCGCTTCGACGAGCCCGACGCCCGGGGCGGCGCCCTGCTCGACGGCTTTCCGCGCACGCCCGGCCAGGCGAGCGCGCTCGACGAGCTGCTGGGCGAGGACGGCGTGAGCCTCTGCATCAACCTCGACGTACCTAACGAGCTCGCCGTGGCGCGACTGTCGGCGCGGCGCGTGTGCGTCGAGTGCGGCACGATCTATCGCGACACCGACCCCGAGGCCGTCTCGGGCACCTGCTCCAAGTGCGGCGGCGACGTCATCCAGCGAAGCGACGACGCCCCCGAGGCGATCGCGGCCCGTCTGGCGCTCTACGAGCGCGACACGGCGCCGTTGCTTGACTTCTACGCCGCGCGCGGCCTTCTGGTCACGGTGGACGGGGCGCGCGACGCCGACGTGGTGACCGCCGAGATCGAGTCGACGCTCGCCGAGCGGGGCCTGGCGTGAGGCGCAGCGCCGACGAGCTGGCCAAGATGCGCAAGGCCGGCCGCGTGGTCGCCGAGATCCACGAGGCGACGCGCGCGGCGATACGGCCCGGCGTGACGACCGCCGAGATCAACGAGGTCGCCGCCGACGTGCTCGCCAATCGCGGCGCGCGCTCGAACTTCTTGAACTACCACGGGTTCCCGGCGGTGATCTGCACCAGTCCCAACGACATGATCGTCCACGGCATCCCCGGCGACTACGTCCTCAAAGAGGGCGACATCATCTCGGTGGACTGCGGGGCGATCGTCGAGGGCTATCACGGTGACGCCGCCTACACGGTGGGCGTGGGCGAGATCAGCGACGTGGCGCGCCGACTCATCGAGGTGACCGAGCGCTCCCTGTGGGCCGGCGTCGCCCAGCTCGTGGCCGGCAACCGGCTCCACGAGGTGGGCCGCGCGGTCCAAGACGTGGCCGAGGCCGCCGGCTTCTCCGTGGTGCGCGAGTACGTGGGCCACGCGATCGGCACCGCGATGCACGAGAGCCCCCAGGTGCCCAACTACTGGCCGGGCACGCCGGGTCCGACGCTCAAGACCGGCATGGTCTTCGCGGTCGAGCCCATGGTCAACGTCGGCACCTTCGACACCTACGTGCTCGACGACGGCTGGAGCGTCATGACCGCCGACGGCAAGCTCTCGGCGCATTTCGAGCACACGATCGCCGTGACCGACGACGGTCCCGAGGTCTTTACCGTCCTCTAGGCTCTACCGCGCGACCCGCGGGTCTTGTTAGCCTCGGGTCCACGGGCGCGATCGCCCGGATCAGCGAGGGGGTGGCCCCATGAGCGATCAGCCTGACATGCGGCTCTCGGACCGGGACCGCGACGCCATCGCCGAGCGACTTCGCGACGCGCTGGCCGAGGGTCGTCTTGAGCGCAGCGAGTTCGACGAGCGTCTGAGTCGGGTCCTGCGGGCCAAGACCTACGGCGAGGTGGAGGACCTGACGCGTGACCTGCCCGCCCCGGTGCCGGCGCCCGTGCGCCGCGGGCCCGGCGAGCACGTGCGGGCGGCCGTCGGCTCCCTGGGGGTTCTCTGGGGGATCTGGACGGTCGTGCTCATCGACGGCGGGGGCGTGCAGGGGTGGTGGCCGCTCTTCGTGACCGTGCCCTGGGTCATCTCCCGCGTCACCGCTCCCGGGCGCGCCCGGCGCCGCCTCGACGAGGCGTCGAGCGAGGGCGGGTCCTAGTCAGAGGTCGAAGCTGCGGTGACGCGTCTGCTGGCGCTGGGCGAAGAGCGCGGCCTCGGTGCGCCGCTGAAAGCCCAACTTGGCGAGGAGGTTCGACACGTAGTTCTTCACCGTCTTCTCGGCCAGGAACATCACCGCGGCGATCTCGCGATTCGAGAGGCCCTCGCTCAGCAGTTCGAGGATGCGCCGCTCCTGGGTCGAGAGGCTCTCGAGGCGTACGTCTTCGGTGATCTGGCGGCGCAGGCGCTCGCGGGCGCGCTCGATCTGGCCCGCGGTCAGGAGCATCTCGCCGTCGGCGACGCGACGGATCGCGGAGACGAGATCGTCGCCGCGCACGTTCTTCAAGACGTAGCCGCGTGCGCCGGCCAGCACCGACGCGTTCAGGGCCTCGTTGTCGGCGAAGGAGGTGAGCATCAGGCAGGCCAATCCGGCGCGCTTCTCGCGCAGGGTCCGGCACAGGTCCACGCCGCTGCCGTCGGGCAGACGCACGTCGAGCACGGCCACGTCCACCTCGTTGAGGTCCACACTGTCGGCCTCGGCGAGCGACCCGGCCTCGGCGACCACGCTCAGGTCCTCGTGGGCCTCGAGCAGTTCGCGCAGGCCCCGTCGCACGATCTCGTGGTCGTCGACGAGCAGCAGGCGGATCACGTCAGTCCAGTCGGTTGGCGGTCCATCGAACCAGTGTGCCACGGCCGGGCGCCGAATCGACGCGACAGTCGCCTCCGAGCTCGCGGGCCCGCGAGACCAGGTTGCGCAAGCCCCGCCCCGCGCCGACGGGCGCGGAGAAACCCACGCCGTCGTCGGTGACGGTGACGACCACGTGGTCGCCGTCGAGCTCGACGCTGACCGTGGCGTGGCTCGCCTGGGAGTGGCGCGCGACGTTCGAGAGCATCTCGCGCAGCGCCTGGACCGTGTGGCGCCCGCAGTTCTTGCCCACCAGGTGATTGATCGTCGGGGCTACGTAGAGGCTCACGTCGATGCCCAGGCGCGTGCCGACCTCCTCGGAGAGGGTGGTCAGGCGCTCCTCGAGGCTGCCGGCGTCAAAGTCGTCCTGATCGATCTCGAAGATCGTCGTGCGGATCTCGTGGATCGTCGCGTCGAGGTCGTCGAGCGCTCCGTTGATGCGCGCGCGGCTCGCCTCGTCGAGGTCGGCCCCGAGGGTGACCTGCAGGGCCAGGCCCACGCCGAAGAGGCGCTGGATCACGGTGTCGTGCAGGTCGCGCGCCAGGCGCTCCCTCTCCTCGGAGAGGGTCAGCTCGCGCAGCTCGTGGCGCAGGGTGGCCTGGTCGATCACGAGGCCGGCCGCGCGGCCGAAGGCCTCGACGAGGTCCTGGTCCTGCTGGTCGAAGGGGGCCCCGTCGAGGCGGTCGGTGAGGTAGAGGTTGCCGTAGACGTGGCCGTCGCCGGTGATGACGGGCACGCCGAGGAAGCGCTCCATGACCGGGTGGTGCGCCGGGAACCCGGATGAGCCCTCGTGGCTGAG
>JAJXXB010000121.1 GCA_021781315.1 Actinomycetes bacterium
TGCCGGTGCTCTTCGCGCGCACCCGCGGGGGCTCGATGGTGGCGCTCTTCATCACGATGATGGGCTTCTTTGGCGTCTCGCTGCTGCTCGCCTACTACCTGCAGAACGAGCTCGGCTACTCGCCGCTGCGCACCGGCATCGCCTTCTTGCCGATGGTGATCGCGCTCGGGCTCTCGGCGATGCTCGCGAGCGCGCGGATCCTCGCCGTCTCGGGACCGCGGCCGCTGATCCCCGCGGGGATGCTGCTCGCCGGGCTCTCCATGGTGCTCTTGACCCGCCTGCCGGTGCGGGGCAACTACTTCGGCACGGTCCTGCCGGGCCTGATCCTGCTCGGCCTCGGCCTCGGGCTGATCTTCGCCCCGGCGACTGCGAGCGCGACGGCGGGCGTCGCGGCGTCACGCGCCGGGGTGGCCTCGGCGATGGTGAACTCGTCCCAGCAGATCGGCGGCTCGGTCGGCACGGCGCTGCTCAATACCATCGCGGTCACCGTCACGGGCCGGGCCTTCACCCACGCGGCAGAACCGTCGCCCATCGCCCGGGCGGCCTCGTCGGCGCTGCACGGGTACTCGATCGCGTTCTGGTGGGCGGCGGGGATCTTCTTTGCGGGCTCGCTCTTCACCGCGATCGTGCTGGAGTCGGGCGCGCCCGAACTCAGCGCCGACGGCACGGCCGGCGCGTAGGGTCAACCGAGCGCGTAGGTCACCCGCACGGTGACCGAGACCGACTGGTTCCCCGGCTGCACGGGCAGCGCCGCGGCCTTCGCGGCGGTCGCGGCGTAGAAACCGGGTTCGATGAAGGGCTGACTGACCTCGTTGTCGACGATGTGGGTGACCGCGCCGAGGGTCGCCGAGGCGGCCCCGGCCAGCTGGGCCGCGGCGTGCTTCGCATTGGCCATGGCCTTGGCGCGAGCGCGCGCCATCACGGCCGACCGGTTGGTGATCGAGTAGGTGATGCCCGAGAGCTGGGCGGTGTTGCCGGCCGCGCCGAGCGCGGCCCCGATGAGCCGCCCGGCGCGCGCGACGTGGTGGCTGGTCACGGTGAGCTCGTCGTAGACCTGGTAGCCCGTGACCTGGCCCTGGGCGTTGGTGACGCTCGACACGTTGAGCCCCGAGGTGGCGAGCCCGGTCCGCGGCTCGCCGGCGGCGAGCAGGGCCGACTCGACGGCGCGCGTGCGGGTGTTGTTCGCCGCGAGCGCCGCGGCCGTGGAGGCGTTCGTCGTCGAGACCCCGATCGTGAAGGCGACGGTGTCGGGCACGCCCGAGGCGCTCGCCGAGCCGCTCACCTCGATGGAGCCCGGGGCGTGCGTGCGCCCGACGGCGTAGCCGACGCCCACGAGGGCGGCGATGACGAGCAGCGTCACGAGCACCGTGGCGATTACGCGGATGACTCGACCAGTGGCGGACATCGGACCTCCTTCCATTCCCACCAGGTGCTGTCCGGCCGGGTCCGTTTCTAACCCGTTGGACGGCGCCTCAGATCAGCGGCCAGGGGTAGGGCGGCCAGTCGCGGTCCTCGTCGGGGGTGGGGTAGCGGCTCGACTCGACGAGCGCGCTCGCGCGGTTGAGCGCGAGGGCGACTTCGTGGGGCGCGAGCCACGGGCGAAGTGGCGCGCCGTCGCCGCGGGCGAAGCGGTCGATGCGCTCGAGCAGCGGCTCGTCGACCCGCAGCCCGGCGTACTCCCAGACCACGGTGCGCAGCTTGTCCTCCTCGTGAAAGCACAGGCCGTTGTCGATGGCCCAGCACCGAGTCCCGTCGTAGAGGACGTGGCCGGCCTTGCGGTCGGCGTTGTTCGCCACGACGTCAAAGGCGGCGAGCGTCGCGAACCACTCGTCGAACTCGGGGCGCTCGCGGAGCGTGAAGTAGTGGTCGTCACTGGCATCCTCGACCCACCACTGCAGCGAACCCGGCCCGAAGGGCGCGTCCTCGCGTGCGACCGTCGTGGGCACGAGGTCGGTTTCCAGTGCCGCGTCGAGCTCGGAGGCGGCGACCTCGCGGCGCCACAGGCCGTCGGGGAAGTCCCAAAGCGGCCGCTCGCCGGCCTCGGCCTTGTAGCAGGCGTGGGCCTGCGCGTCGCCGAGGCGCACGGTGACGAGCAGCGCCTGGTTCGAGGAGCCCGCGACGCGGCCCTCGACGGTGATCGCCCCGTGGACGAGGAGCTCGCGCTGCTCGGCGCGTTGCACGGCTAGACGATCGGCGCGCGGTGCCCGTTGGTGCGCGGGCAGTCGTGGCCTCGCGGGTCGAGGGGGCCGCCACAGAGCGGGCACGGCGGCCGTCCCGCCTCGACGAGCCGGGTGACGGCGATGGCGAGGGCCCCCGCCCACTCCTTGGTGAGGGTCAGCTCGAGGGTGTCCTCGCCTTCGCGCGACTCGACCGAGACGCCGATGGTGTCGGTGTCCTCGTCGACCGCGACGGTGATGTCGCCGGCCTCGAAGTCCGACTCGAACTCGTCCTCGAGGGACAGGTCGTCAGGCAGGTGGCCCGGCCGGCCCAGGGTGTGCAGCACCTGGGCGATCCACTCGGCGAGCGCGGCGAGCTGCTGCTTTTCGCACTTGACCACGATGAGTCGCCGGCCCTGACGGGCCTGGAGCAGGAACCGGCGCTGGCCGACCTCGCCGTGGGCGCCGACCATGATCCGGTCGGGGGCGTCAAAGACGTAGATCATCGGCCCAGCACCTCGGCGATCGAGCCCGCGCTGTTCACGCAGAGCACCACGGGCTGGTCGCCGAGCGCGATCGCGCTGATCGAGCAGGTCGAGATCATCGTGCGCTGGAAGAGGTCGAGGGGTACGCCCTGGGCGAAGGTGACCGCCGCCTTGATGGGGTCGGCGTGGCTGACGAGCACGACGGTCTCACCGCGGTGTATCCCGGCCAGGCGCTCGATCGTCGTCCAGATCCGGTGCTGCATCCCGGCGAAGGACTCGCCGCCGGGGAAGGTGAAGGTGCTCGGGGCGTGCTGGACGGCGCGCCACTCGCGGGTCCGGCGCAGCCGCGACAGGGGCTCGCCGGTCCAGTCGCCAAAGTCGCACTCGAGGAGGCCCCGATCGGCGCGCGCGCGAAGCCCGAGTGCGCGCGCGATCGGCGCGGCGGTCTCGCGGGCGCGCTCGAGGGGCGAGCAGTAGAGGGCGCTCGGGGCGGTGGCGAGTTCGCCGAGTCGCTCGCCGACCCGCTCGGCCTGGGCCCGGCCGCGGTCGCTCAGGTGCAGGCCCGGCGCCCGGCCGGGCAGGACCGAGCCCGTCGTGGGGGTCTGGCCGTGGCGTACGAGCAGGACCCGGGTGGCGGTCGGGCGCGTCACGGGCGGCGAATCGGGATGAGGCGGGGCTTGGGGTCGGCCGTCTCGGGCCAGCGCCGGCGCGACACCTGGGCGAGCTTGTGCAAGAGGGCGACCGCGCCGGGGTCGTCGTCGCCCGGGCGCACCTCGATGCGCCCGCCGTCGATGAGGCCCTGGAGGAGCATGCGGCCCAGTTCGGTGCGCACGATGAGCAGTGTCCAGTCGCCGAAGGCGCCGATGCCGCCCGCGGCGATGTCGGCGTGCTCGGCGGCAAAATCGGGGCACTGCTGGCAGCCCTCGCGCGTGTACGCGTGGGCCTCTTTGAGGGGCACCTCGTGCATCGCGCCGTCGCGGGTCCAGATCTGAAAGACGCCCTTGATGTTCATCTTGACGATGTCTGCGCGCGCGAGCCCGTACTTCGCTTCGAAGAGCTCCTCGAAGATCCGGTCGTCGAAGGTCTTCGAGCAGAGCAGGCCGATGGTGAGGCTCAGTCGGCGCGCGATCTTGCCGGCCTTGCGCACCTGCATCGCGCCCGGGGCCGAGGCCATGCAACCCATGCCCACCAGCGCGATGCGCTCGGCGCCGGCGGCGACGGCCTCGGGGTAGGCGAGGAGGTTGGCGCTGTAGGTGTAGCGCGACCCGGCGGTCGCGAGCACCTCGTCGCGTGTTCGAGCCACCGCCGGCTCGGCCCGCCAGGTGCCCTCGCCCGTGGCACTCACCAGCGCGGCGTCGATGAGGTCGTGCTCGAGTGCGTAGAGCAGGATCGCCGAGACGACCCCGCCGTCCTGGCCCGCGCCGGCGACCTCGGGGTCGAGGGCCCGAGCGAGCACGACGTCGCCGACGCCGTAGACCTCGTCCTCGGTGCGCTCGCGCCCGACCCGGTGCACGTCGATCTCGGCCTCCCAGGACCGGAACCGCGGGCAGGCCCGGGTGCACATCGTGCAGCCCTTGATCCCGTGGGTGCAGTCCTCGCGGCCGCCGTCGATGTCAAGGTGCCAGGGCTTGTAGTGGCCGTCCTGGTCGTCGTAGTCGAGCACGTCGTGGGGACAGGCGACGACGCACGCCGCGCAGCCCGTGCACAGGCCCGAGGTCACGACCTCGCTGAAGAGTTCGCGCCATTGGGGCTTATCGACCATCCACTCATGCTAGTGAGGCGGTCCTTCGCACCCGCTACCCTGACCCGGTGCCCGAAGTGCTGGAGATCGAGTCCTACCGACAGCTCGCCGATCGCGTCGTGGGCGCTACCGTCATGCGCGGCTGGGCCGACCTCTACGCCGCGAAGAAGCTCAGCGCACCGGGCGCGTGGGCGCGCGCGGTGCGCGGGCTCACCATCACCGACACCGCCCGGCGGGGCAAGCTGCTCGTGCTGCACACCGACGGGGTCACCCTGGGCCTGCGCTTCGGGATGACCGGGGTGCTGCTGCTCGACGGCGAGGCGGGCCTCGAGGGGCTCTTCTACGGCCCCCACGACTATCGCGCCGACTGGGTGCGCGCGGGGCTCGAGTTCGCCGACGGCCGCCGGCTCGTGGTGCACGACCCGCGGCGCCTGGCGCGCGTCGAGCTCGACCCCGACCTCGACGAGCTCGGGGCCGACGCCCTGGCGATGACCCGCTCGGCCCTCGATGCCGCGCTCGCGTCGCGCGGGGAGGGCCCGGCGATCAAGGCGCGACTGCTCGACCAGTCGCGCATCGCCGGGGTGGGCAACCTGCTGGCTGACGAAATGCTGTTTCGCGCCGGCATCGACCCGCGCACCCCCGTCGGGCGACTGGACCCCGCCCAGCGCGCGGCGCTCTATAAGGCCTTCACCCAGACGATGCGCTCGCTCGGCAAGCGCGGCGGGTCCCACACCGGCGACCACATGGCGGCGCGCTTTCCCGGCGGACTGTGCCCGCGCGACGGTGCGGCGATGCGCATCGACACGGTCGGGGGGCGCACGACCTACTGGTGCAGCCGGCACCAGTCCTAGGCCGCGCCAAGTCACCGAGCCGGCTCGCGCCTGGCGTACGCTCCGCAGTAGGTAATTCAGAGCGTCAATGAGGCCGCGACTGGGTGGGTCTCACGGCGCGTGGGGAGGCCATGATGGACAGAGACCCGAGGACGTCGCGCCGCAGTTGGGCCGAGCCGTTCCGCATCAAGATGGTGGAGCCGATCACGGTGACCACCCGCGAGCATCGCGAGCGCGCGATCGCGAGCGCCGGGTGGAACACGTTCCTGCTTCGCGCCGAGGACGTCTACATCGACCTGCTCACCGACTCGGGGACCAACGCGATGTCTGACCGGCAGTGGGCGGCACTCATGCTCGGCGACGAGGCTTACGCCGGGAGCCGTTCCTACTACCACCTTGAGGACGCGGTGCGCGACGTCTACGGCTACGAGGAGCTCGTGCCGACCCACCAGGGCCGCGGCGCCGAGCACATCCTGAGCCAGATCCTCATCAAGCCCGGCGACGCGGTGCCGGGCAACATGTACTTCACGACGACCCGCTTCCACCAGGAGCGGGCCGGCGGGACCTTCGTTGACGTGATCGTCGACGAGGCCCACGACCCCGCGAGCACCTATCCCTTCAAGGGCAACGTCGACCTCGACAAGTTCCGTGCCGTCATCGACGGGTACGGCGCGAGCCGCGTGCCCTACATCTCGGTCGAGACCAACGTCAACATGGCCGGCGGCCAGCCCCTCTCCATGGCGAATCTGCGCGCCACCTACGAGCTCTGCCGCGAGCACGGCATCTACCTGATGCTCGACGCCACGCGGGCCGTCGAGAACGCCTGGTTCATCAAGCAGCGCGAACCGGGCTATCAGGACAAGAGCGTGCGCGAGATCCTGCGCGAGATCTGCAGCTACTCCGACGGCGCGACGGTCTCCTCGAAGAAGGACAACCTCGTGAACATCGGGGGCTTTCTCGCCCTGCGCGACCCCGAGCTGGCTCGTCGCGCGCGCGGCCTGCTCGTGGCCTTCGAGGGCCTGCACACCTACGGCGGCATGTCCGGGCGCGACATGGAGGCCCTCGCCCAGGGGATCCGCGAGATGGTCGAGACCG
>JAJXXB010000019.1 GCA_021781315.1 Actinomycetes bacterium
CACCGCAGCCACCTGGATCAGGTAAAAGATGTGCGTGGCCAAGACGTCGGTGACGGGCGTGGCCCGCAATTCAGCGATCTCGTCGAGGGGGGAGGACTCGTCCACGGCCACCACGGTAGTGGGAGTTCCGCGCGGCGGTGGCGCTGGGAGGTACGCCACCGCCGGCGGAAACTGAAGAGCTCTCGCTCTGAGGGAAAAAGTACGCCGCCAGTGTAAGGAACTCGGTCGCGTCGGTTAAAGAGCGCCTAAGAGTTCGCGCGCGGGCCGGTCTGCTAGCCTTGTACCAGTTCACAGCAAGTGAGGTTGGCAGGTCCAACGTCCACCTTGGTGCGCTGCGCGTGCCGGGTTTAGAGGAGTTTGCGCCCTGCTTGCCGTGGCGACGTCTCAGACGTCGCGGAGAGCAAGGAGAGAGTTATCGCAACAGGCCCGGGTGACCACCGCGTCAATGAACGCATCCGCGTCGACACCATTCGACTCATCGACCACGAGGGCAACCAGCGTGGCGTGACCTCGACTCGTGAGGCGCTGGCGCTGGCCCGCAGTCTCGATCTGGATCTCGTGGAGATCGCCCCGACGGCAACCCCGCCGGTGTGTCGGATCATGGACTACGGCAAGTTCAAGTTTGACGAGGCCCAGAAGGCGAAGGAATCGCGCCGCAAGTCCCAGAACGTCGGGGTCAAGGAGATGAAGTACCGGCCCAAGATCGGCCCCGGCGACTTCGACACCAAGACCCGTCTGGTCGAGAAGTTCCTTCTCGAAGGTCACAAGGTAAAGATCACGATCATGTTCCGCGGACGAGAGTCCGCACACCCCGAGTTGGGCAAGAAGATCCTCGACCGCATCGTCGAGAAGCTGACCGACGTCGCCAAAGTGGAGTCGGCGGCCAAGCTCGACGGGCGCAACATGATCATGGTGCTCGGGCCCGAGCGCAAGGCCAAGGCGAAGGTCGCCGAGGCGAAGACCGACATCACCGAGGGCGAGAGCGCCGCGGCGAGCGAATCACTACAGGAGGGCTGAGATGCCGAAGATGAAGACAGACAGCGGCGCGAAGAAGCGCATCAAGATCACCGGCAGCGGCAAGCTGCGCCGGCGCAAGGCCTTCCGCGGCCACATCATGGAGAAGAAGTCCTCGACGCGAGCGCGCCGTCTGGGCCGTGAGACCGACATCGCTCCGGGCATCGAAAAGAACATCAAGAAGCTCCTGGGGCTCTAGAAGATCGTTAGAGAGGAATCGTTATGGCTCGAGTTAAGAGGGCGGTCAACGCCAAGAAGCACCACAAGGCGATCCTGGAGGAGGCCAAGGGTTACTACGGTGACCGCAGCCGCACCTTCCGCGCCGCCAACCAGGCCGTGCAGCACTCCGGTGTGTACGCGTTCCGCGACCGCCGGGCACGCAAGGGCGAGTTCCGCAAGCTCTGGATCCAGCGCATCAACGCCGGAACCCGGGCCCACGGGCTCAGTTACAGTCGCTTCATCGCCGGGCTCAACCTCGCCGGCATCGAGGTCGACCGTCGCATCCTGGCCGACCTCGCGGTGAACGACAGCGCGGCCTTCGCAGCCCTCGTGGCCCAGGCCACCGAGGCCCTCGCGAAGTAGGTCATCATCGAGACGCTCGGGCCGTCGCACCAGCGGGTGCGGCGATTGCGCCGTCTCGTGCAAAAGCGCGCCCTTCGCTGGAGCGAGGGCGTGTGCGTCATCGAAGGACCCGACCTCGTCGAGGCGGCCCTCGCGGCGCACGCCCACTTCGAGGCGCTCTACGTCGACGTCGACGCGCTGGCCCGACCGGGCGTCGCGGCACTGGCCGAACGCGCCCGCGGCGACGGGGTGCGCGTCGTCGCGCTGGCGAGCTCGACGTTCGATCGCGTGGCGGACGCGGCGACGCCCCAGGGCGTGATGGCGAGCGTCTACTTGCCGGTCGTCGACGTGCAAGAGGTGGCGAGTGACGGCCTGGTGCTCGTCGCGCACGACCTGCGCGACCCCGGCAACGCCGGGACGATCATTCGCTCCGCCGAGGCGGCCGGCGCGCGCGGCGTGATCTTCACGGGTCAGTCGGTGGACCCCTGCAACCCCAAGGCGCTGCGCGCGAGCGCCGGGGCGATCTTTCAGGTCCCCGTGGCCGTGGGCGAGCTCGACGAGGTGCTCGCGCTCTTCACGAGTCGGGGGGCGACGACGTGGGCCACGGTGCTGTCGGCCGAGCGCGACGTGCGCGACGTCGATCTCTCGGGCGCGAACGTGGTCGTGATCGGCAGCGAGGCCGAGGGTCTCGACGCCGCGGCGATTGCGTCGTGCGCGGGGACGTTTCGCATCGCGATGGCCGGCGCGAGCGAGAGTCTGAACGCCGGAGTCGCCGCGTCGCTCGTCGCCTTTCGCGCGATGTGGCAGCGTGAAGACGCGACGCCCCCGGTCCCACGTCCTAGCCTTGGTGGATCATGACGTCCTCTCCGCTTTCGACCCTCGCCGACGAGGTCGCCCGCGCCCTGGCCGCGATCGAGGCCACCGACGAGCTCGGCGCGCTCGACGAGTCCCACGCCACGCTCGTCGGGCGTCGCTCGCCCTTCGTGGCGCTCCAGCGCACCCTCGGCTCCCTGGCGCCCGAGGAGCGCTCTGCGGCCGGAGCCACGCTCCAAGAGGCCCGTCGCCAGGTCGAGGAGGCCTTCGCCGCGCGCCGCGCGCAGCTCGAGGCCCGCGAGCGCCAGCACCGCCTCGACGCCGACCGGATGGATCTCGGCGACGTCGTGACCTCGCACGTCGCCTGGCATCTCACCCCCGGGCACCCGAGCCTGGTCGCCACGACCCAGCGTGAACTCGAGGACGTGTTCGTCGCCATGGGCTTTCGCGTCGCCGACGGACCCGAGGTCGAGAGCGACTGGTACAACTTCGAGGCCCTCAACATCCCCCCGGCGCACCCGGCGCGCGGGATGTGGGACACGTTCTACGTCGAGCTGGGTGAGCCCGAGACCGTGGTGCTGCGCACGCACACCTCACCCACCCAGATCCACCTGATGGAGGCGGCCGTCGCCGGGGGCTCCCTGCCCGTGCACTCGGTCATGCCGGGGCGCTGCTACCGCCGCGACACGCCCGACGCGCGCCACCTGGCCGCCTTTCACCAGGTCGAGGGACTCGTGGTGGACCGCGACATCACCTTCGCCGACTTGGCCGGCGTGATCGAGACCTTCACGCGGGCCTACTTCGGCGAGGACATCGAGTCGCGCCTGCGCCCGGCGTACTTCCCCTTCACCGAACCCTCCGCGGAGTTCGAGATCACGTGCACGATCTGTCGTGGCGCGGGGTGTCGAACGTGCTCTCAGACCGGCTGGATCGAACTGGGGGGCTGCGGCATGCTCGACCCGGCGGTCTTCGCCGCCGTCGGGATCGACCCCGAGGAGTGGAGCGGCTTCGCCTTCGGATTTGGCATCGACCGCTGCGCCCAGATGCGCTACCAGATCGCCGACATGCGCGCCCTGATCGAGAACGACGTGCGATTCCTGGAGCAGTTCTCGTGAGAGTCTCGCTGAACTGGTTGCGCGAGTTCGTCGACCTCGACGAATCGCTCGAGGAGTTGCGCGAGGTCCTCGACGATCTCGGCCTGGTGGTCGAGGGCGTCGAGCGGGTGGGCGAGGGTCTCGAGGACGTCGTCGTCGCACGCGTCCAGGAGATCCGGGCGATTCCCGGCGCCGACCGCATCCGTCTCGTGGTCGTCGACGCCGGTGACGGGCCGGTCGAGATCGTCTGCGGAGCATCCAACTTCGCCGAGGGCGACCGCGTGCCGATGGCGCCGGTGGGCGCGATCCTGCCCGGCGGATTCGAGATCGCGCGCCGCCAGATGCGCGGGGTGACGAGCAACGGCATGCTCTGCTCGGCGCGCGAGTTGCGCCTGAGCGACGACCACGCCGGACTCATGATCCTCAACGACGTCGACGCCGCGGTCGAGGGCGCGGCCCTTCTCGAGGCCCTGGCGATCACGCCCGACGTCGTCTTTGACATCTCGGTCGAGGGCAACCGACCTGACGCCTGGTCCATCGAGGGCGTCGCGCGCGACCTCGCCGCCCGCTTCGAGCGGCCGTTGCGCGCACCGCGCCTGGCCCGCACGAACTCGGCCACGCCGAGCGCCGAGGTGGCGGCGGCCGGCATCGAGGACCCCGCACTCTGCCAGCGCCTGACGGTGTCGGTGTTGCGCCACGTGGCGGTAGGCCCCTCGCCCGCCTGGGTCGCCCAGCGTCTCGTCAGTGCGGGGATGCGGCCGATCTCCAACGTCGTCGACGCGTCGAACCTGGTGATGCTCGAGCTCGGCCAACCGACCCACCCCTACGACGCGGCCCACGTGGCGGGGCGCGCACTGCGCGCGCGCGCCGCGCGATCCGGCGAGACCCTCGTGACCCTCGACGGCGTCACCCGCGAGCTGGCCAAGGCCGGACGGGGCCTGGGCGACACCGGGGTCGACTGCGTGATCGTCGATGGCGAGGACCGCGTCTTGGGACTCGCCGGCATCATGGGCGGTGCCGCCAGTGAGATCAGCGACGAGACGACCGAGGTGCTGCTCGAGGCGGCGGCGTTCGACCCGATGACCATTGCGCGTTCGTCCAAGCGCCACGCCCTGCGCTCGGAGGCGTCCAACCGCTTCGAGCGGGGGGTGGATCCGAGCCTCGCGCTGCGCGCGGTGGCTCGCTTCGTTGCGATCCTCTCGGAGACCTGCGCCGACCTCGAGTGGCTGGCCGATCCGTTGGACGTGCGCGGCGACGTTCCCGAGCCCGCGACGGTGACCCTGCGAGCCGGCGACGTCGAGCGCGCCCTGGGCACGGCGATCGCCGAGGACGAGGTGGTGCGCATCCTCACGGCGCTGAACTTTCGCGTCGAGCGTGGTGGCGGTTCGCTCGAGGTCACCGCGCCGAGCGCGCGCGGCGACGTGCGCCGCGGCGCCGCGGGGCGCGCCGACGTGATCGAAGAGATCGCTCGCCTGCACAGCTATCGCCGGCTGGCCCGGCGCACGCCCACCTGGGCCGCGCCCGGGGCCATCACGCCGCGCCAGCGCCTGCGTCGCCGCGTGCGCGACGCGATCGTGGACCTGGGAGTGATCGAGGCCTGGACGCCGACGCTGGGCTCGGACGAGGACTTCGATCTGGTCCATCCGGGCCGCGCTCGGGTGCGCGTGACCAATCCGCTCGCGGCTGACGAGTCGGTCATGCGCGCGACGCTGCTCACCGGCCTCGTGCGCGCCTGGGGACGCAACCTCGAGCGCCACCGTGGCGACGTGTTGCTCGGTGAGCTGGGCGCGGTGTTCATCCATCCCGCGCTCGCCGACCCGCCGCGGCGCACTCGAGGGGGAGCGGGGGGCAGAGTCGAGTTGGACCTCCCGGTGGAGAACGAGCGATTGTGCGTCGTGCTCGGTCGTGAGAACGACGACGCGGCGAGCGCGGTCGCGCTCTGGAGCGTGCTCGCGGCGCGTCTCGGTCTCGCCGACGTTGTCGTGCGCTCACGGGACGACGTCGCCCCCGGGCTTCATCCCACCCGCGGAGCCGCTCTAGAGGACCGCGCGAGCGGTGCCGTGTTGGGTGTTCTGGGTGAGGTGGAGCCCTCGTTGATCGAGCGACTCGCACCGGCCGGCGCCGGGCGACGCCTCGGGGTGCTCGACCTCGACGTCGACGCCCTGGCCGATCCCGCGCGCGCCACGCGACGCGGCACGGACGTGGTGGTGCCGAGTCGCTACCCGGCCGCCACCATGGACCTCGCCTTCGTGGCGCCTCCGCGGCTGCACGCGGCCGACTTGGCCGCGGCGCTGGCCGGCGCCAGTGAACTCGTCGAGTCGGTGACGCTCTTTGACGTCTACGCCGGCGTCGAGGGCGGGCGCAGTCTCGCCTACGCGGTGTCGCTGGTGGCGCCGGATCGCACCCTGGGCGACGCCGACATCAGCGCGGCGCGCGCCGCCTTGTTGGGCGCCGCGGTCGAACTCGGGGCGACGCTGCGCGCGTGACCGACTTCGCCCCCGTGCCGCAGAGTGGGCGACGCTTCGCCCACTCGCGCCGGGTGTACCTGGGCGACGTGGGACCGGAGGGAGCGCTGCGGCCCGACGCGCTGGCGCGCTATCTCCAAGACGTGGCCGGCGACGACTGGGACGACGCGGTCGGCGCCGACGAGGACACCTGGGTCGTGCGGCGCACGAGCGTGCGCCTGGCCGCAGGTGGACGCTGGCCGCGTTTGGGTGAGACCGTCACGGTGTCGACGTGGTGCGGGGGCACCGGAGCGGCCTGGGCCGAGCGGCGCA
>JAJXXB010000003.1 GCA_021781315.1 Actinomycetes bacterium
TTGTCGTTGAAGTTCGAAACGTAGGCCGTGTGACCGGTTGGCGAGATGGCGATCGCCGCGGGCCCGCTGCCCACGCGGATGGGCGCGCCGACCGAGCCCGCGGCCAGGTTCACCGGCACGATCGTGTTGCCCAGGGAGTTCGTGACGTAGGCGGTTCGCCCGTTGGGCGTGATCGCCACGCCGAGCGGTCCGTTGAACCTGGGGCCGGCCACCGAGGTGGTGCGATGGGTCACCGGCGCGATGATCGTGATCGAGTTGGTGTCGAGATTGGTGACGACCACCGTGCCGGCGGCCAGGAGTCCGGGGGTGGCCTGAGCGCCGAGCGCGATGCCGAGGGGGGCCGCACCCACCAGGGCGGCCGCGACGACTCGAATCGCGCGGCGTCGCCGTCGCGTGCTGGCCACGTATATCTAGAGAGCCCGCAGCACCGCGACGACGCGGCGGTTCTGCGCTCGGCCCTTGGCCGTCGTGTTGGTCGAGACCAACTGGACGCTAAAGGACGTCACGATGGTGATCTTCACGTTCCTCACGTGCAGACGCAGCAGGTCGGCGTAGAGGCGCGCCTGCACCGCGGCGGCGCGACGCTGGTTGAGCACGACGTTGAAGGCCGGAGTGAACACGTTGTCCGTGAACCCGGTGAGCGCCACGCTGTG
The DNA here is from genome assembly GCA_021781315.1 of Actinomycetes bacterium. The sequence goes on from JAJXXB010000003.1 coordinate 654, forward strand.
ATAGTTGCCGCGCTTGATCACCAGCGCCAGGCGTGCGACTTGCTTCACCAGCTTGCGAGTGAGCGCGTAGGAGCCCTCCGCGAAGGGCTTGATCGCGAGCGCGCGCGTGGGCGAGAGCTTGGGTGGCGCCGCCTTCACCACGAGGTCGGCCGGCAAGATCTGCAGGGTGCCCGCGACGTAGAGGATCGTGCCGGAGTAGCGCTTGGCGTCGGCCGACGGCGACACCGCGATCGTCGCGTGCGAGGGCGTCACCGCGTACACGCCCACCTGGCTCGGCGCGGCGATGTTGGGTCCGTAGGAGGTCCCCTCGATTCCCGTGTAGGTCAAGGTCACGCTCGTGACACTCACCGAGTCGCCCGGCGCCGCCCCCGAGACCGTCACGCCGGTACGGATCGCCTGACCCTTCTTCACGCTCTGAGTCGCCGCGGTGATCGTGAGGTGCTTCGGGATCGTCGTGGTGGTGGTCGACGTCGTGGTCGACGTGGTGGAGGTTGTGGTGGTCGGTGGCGGGGTCACCACCGGGGTCGGGGCGATGAACGTGATCGTCGCCGGCGCCGACGTGGCGCTCGGGTAGTAGACGGTGGCGGCGATGGTGGCCGTCACCAGGCAGGTGCCCGCGCCGGTGGAGATGACCTGGTTGGAGTGGACGATCGCACATCCCGTCGCCGAGCCGCCGACGACCTTGTACGTGATGGTGCCCGATCCGCTGTAGCCGGTCGCGGACAGGGTGATCGCGGTGCCGACCGGTCCGGACGTCGAGGCCAGCGAGATCTTCTGGATTCCGGGGTTCACCGTCAGGGTGAGCGTCCCGGTGGCCGAGGAGGTGGCGTCATGGTCGTCGTCGGTCGTTGAGGTCACCGCGGTCGTCGCGCTGATGACGCACGTGCCGGGCTGGGAGTAACCGAAGCCGCTCCCGTCAGGGTTGATGGAGCAACCCGCCGTGTTCGACCCCGTAATCGAGTAGGTGAAAATCGCCCCGGGCACGCCGTCGCTCGCCGCCGGCGGGCTGTAGGGCGTGGGGTAGGTCACGGACGCGCTGCCCCCGGTCGCGCCAAAGGTGACGACGACGGACCCACCATCGGAGGTGTCGCCCGAACTGCCACCCGCGTTCGACGAGCCCGATCCGCCGGAGCCACCCGACTCGCCCGGTCCGCCCGAGCCGTGGGGGCCGCCCAAACCACCGCCGTGGGCGCTGCCGACAGCCGCCGGCACGACGGCCGCGCTGGCACAGAGCAGGACGGCCAGACCCATGCGGCGAATGGTGACCCACGGCGCCCGAACACGTCCCGCGCGCCGGAGGTCATGGTTCGCCGCCACCGTTGGTGGCAGTTGCATTGCGTCCTCCCCGCCGACCTCAAAACGGGGGAAACCCGTGAGGTGACGTCAACCTACCAACAACTCTCAGACAATTCTGCGTCAATTCTGAGACAAATCGGCCGGAATTCTCAGGAATCTGAGCCCTGTTCGGCCTAGCCGGCCGCGCCCAGCGCCTTCTGCGCCAACTGAATCTGGTGGTTCATCGCGTTGACGAATTCCTGGTAGCGGCCGAGGTCGCCCGCGGCCAGGGCCGACTGGGCCGACGTCCAGTCGCTCGCCGCCTGCTTCAAGTAGTACTGGGCACTCTGGCCGGCCTTCGACGGCGGCGTCGGGCCGGTGCCGCCCGAACTGGAGATATTGGCCCCCAACACCGACGACAGCGCTCCCGAGAGGGTCGGCGAGATGGCCACGTCCTGGTTGAAGACGGCGATCACGCGCTTGAGCTGCGGCATCGGATTCGACACCGAGGTGACGTAGAGAGGCCGGATGTAGAGCACGCTCTGATCGAGCGGCACCATCAGGTTGTTACCCAACAGGACGCTCGAGCCGTGCTGGTCGAAGAAGGTGATCTGCGAGGACACGTCCGTGTTCGCCTGAATCTCCGAGTCGGCCTGCACCGGACCGATCACCAGGCTCGAGCGCGGGGTCTCGTAGAGGTTGAGCTGCCCGTAGTCCTTCGGATCGCTGGTGGCCATCATGAAGGCGGTCAGACCCTGGACCGTCGCCGAGTTGCCCGCCGGCACGAAGGCGATCGATTCGAGGAGCTGCTGCTTGTTGGCCATCGGCAGGGAGCCCACTTGGAAGACCGGCGACATCGGCGAGAGCGCCGAGGAGATGACGTTGCCCGCCGAGTTGGTCACCGCGGTCTGAGCGAGGGACTGGCTCGGGCCGCCGGCGCCCGTCGTCGGAGAGACCTCCCAGCGGTCCGACGCGGTGTAGAAGGCGTTGGCACTCGTGATGTGATAGCGACCCAGCTCGGCGGCCTGCACGCCGAAGAGGTCCACCGGATAGCGCATGTGGCTGAGGATCTCGGCCGGCATGGCGCTCATGGGCTGGAACATCGCGGGGAACGCCGAACGGTAGGCCTTGAGGATCGGGTCGTTGGGGTCGGCCGCGTAGAACTTCATCGAGCCGGTGTAGGCATTGATCACGACCTTGACCGAGTCGCGCACGTAGTTGAAGCTGTAGGGCAGGCCGCCCTCGTTGATCGTCAGGTTCGAGGCGTTCTGGCTGTAGGGGTACTGGTCGGTCGTCGTGAAGCCGTCGAGGACGTACTGGATGGTGCCGTCGGCGACCACGGGATAGACCTGGGAGTTGAACGACAAGAAGGGCGCGGCCTTCTGGGCCATGGCCCGCACGTCGCGTACGAACATCACCCGGCTGTTGGCGGTGATCTGGTTCGAGATGAGGAAGTTGAAGTCGCCCAGGCGCAGCGCCAGCGCGAAGCGTCGCAGGAAGTTGCCGATTCGCACGCCGCCGGTCGAGGCGTAGTGGCTCTCCACCGGCTGACCCGCGTTGGGCCCGGTGGTGACCTGGAAGTTGAGCTCGGCCTGCTTGGTGTTGGCCACGACCCAGCCGGGATTGTTCAGTCCGAAGTAGATGTCGGGCTGCGTGAGGACCGGCATCCCGCCGCTCGAGACCGGTGGCACGTTGGAGACCACGAGGACGGGGTTGCCCGTGGCCGGATCGACCTGGTTGGCGGCGATCACCGCCGCGCCGATGCCGTGCGTGTACTGCAAGTGGTTGTTCACCCACGACGGCGACGGCAGGTTCGCGGGGTTGAGCTGACGCGCGCCGATCAGGACCGGGGTCAACTTGCCGTTGATCATGTAGCGGTCCACCGCCAAAGAGGCGAAGGTGTAGTAGGAGCGGATCGACTGGCGCCGGGTCAGAGTGACCAGCGAGATGTTGCTCGCCGGATCCCACAGTCGGATGTTGCTCAGCGTCGCCTTGTCGGCGTTGATCTGGGACTGGCTGATCGTGGTCGATCCGGCGAAGTTGTGATAAATGACCTGATCCAGGCCGAAGGCCGACCTCGTGGCCTCGATGTTGCGCTGGATGTAGGGCGCCTCCAACGTGCCCTGGTTGGGGCTGACCTTCAACGCCTGGAGGATCGTCGGATAGAGCACGCCGATCACCAGGGCCACGAACGCCCAGAGTCCCACCGCGACCGCGGGCAGCGACCAGCCGCGCAGGCGCACGTTCACGAGCAAGATGACCGTGGCGGCGAGAGACAAGAAGAAGAGGATCGTCAGTGCCGGCATGCGCGCGTGCACGTCGGTGTAGCCCGCACCCTGGACGTAGGCGTTGGTCGAATTGACCAGGGACCACTTGGCGATGACGTAGCCCGCGGCCTTCATGAGGGCGATCCCCGCGCCGATCACCGAGAGGTGGGCCTTCACCCGCGGGGCGACGCGCGGGGTGGTGCGCGCCGCGCGAATCCCGCCGTTGAGGTAGTGAAAGCCCGTCGTCACGATGAGGATTACGACGAGCGACACCAGCAGCCAGGTGACGACGAAGGATACGAAGGGCAGGGTGAAGATGTAGAAGCCCAGGTCCTTGTGGAACAGCGCGTCGGTCTGGTGGAAGGACTGACGATTGGCGAAGAAGAGGTACTTCTGCCACTCCCCCGACGCGTTGAGCCCGGCGACGATCCCCATGACCAGCGAGATGAGCGCGTAGATGCGTCCGGCGTGGGGGCGCACCGCGTTCTGGAAGCGCCGCACCACCTCGTCCTCGGGCTCGAAGGTGAGATCGCGTGCGCCGAAGCGGTCCGTGAGAAGGAGGTTTCCCCACATCAGGACGAAGAAGATGGCGCCGAAGGTGAGCGCCAGGCCGACCTTGACGTAGAAGAGCGTCGAGAAGACGCTGCCCAGGCCCACCGAGGAGAACCACATCTGGTCGGTCCACAGCAGCGCCACGCTGCGCAGGGACAAGAAACCGATGATGACGATCGCGATCAACGACGTGATCACGACGCGCCGCGAAAGACGCCCGATGCGCCGGGGGCGCGGCGTCACGTCAGAGGGGCTTCGCACGCCGAAAGCCTAGGGCGTCGCGCCTAGACGGGAACAATCGTGCAGGCGCAGCCCGCGTGCAACGGCGGATTGGCCGCACCGCTCGGAAAACTCAGACCGGCACTGCGTTCGCCCGCCGCCGCGTCGAGGGCGCACGCGTCGCACGGCGCGTCGGTCGGCGCGACGAGGAAGCGGACGTTGCGCCCGCTCGACGCCGCGAGCACGCCGATGTGAAAGGCCCGGCGCGCGGCGTCGGTGCAGAGTCGCTCGACGCGCGCGCCGCGCCACTCCTTGTAGGCCGTGTTGACCCTCTCCTGGGCGTCGCCGCTGCCGTCGGCGAGAATTCGCCGGCGCAGCGCCAGCACGATCGTGACGGCGAGGTCCGCCGCGCAGTCCACGAGCGGCGCCCGCCCCGCGGCCGGACCCGCGGCACCCGACTCGTCGAAGGCGAACTGCGCACCGGCCGCGGCGGCGTCGGCCAGGGCGTCGAAGGCGGCGTCGGCGTAGCGAGCGCGCTGGGCGTGCTCGTCCTCAAGGTCGCCGATGCTCACCAGCTTGACGGTGCGCAGGCGCTCGAGCGTGAGGTTCTGGTCGTCTTGGAGTACGCGCTTGACGCGTCGGGTGAGGACCGCGAGGGACTCGTCGAGGGAGGCGTCGCGACGCTTGAAGAGGTCACCCACCGGGGTGTCGGGCTTGGCCGCGGGGACCCGGCGGGGGGTGTGGGCGCTCGCGCCGCGCTCTTCCAGTGTGGCCTTGCGCAGGCGGGCGAAGATCTCGTTCACGACGTCGGTGCCGGACTGGTCCTCGTCGTGTTCGCCGGCGTTCGACGCGGGCGCCGGGGCCGGGGGTGGGGCCGGCGGCGGGTTCTCCCCCGCGTGCTCGGGCGCGGCGGCCGTCGTCGCCTCGGAGGGGGCCGGCGCGGCCGGCGCCTCGACGACGACCTCCTCGAGGGTCACCTCGGGCACGGTGCGCAGCGGCGTGCCCGCCAGGAGCTCTTCCTCCGTCGGCTCGGGCGTCACGGGACGAAGGCGCAGCGCTTCGAGGGCGGCGACGCGCGCCGCCTCGTCCGAGGCGTTCAGACCGCCGAGGACCGTCTCGACCTCGTCGCGCAGTCCGTTGAGATAGGCCCCGAGGTGGTCGCGCGCGACACGCAGCTGATCGATCTGCAGGTGGAGGGCCTTGCGC
>JAJXXB010000276.1 GCA_021781315.1 Actinomycetes bacterium
CCGCGCAGTTCTTGCCCGAGCTGCCGGCCCTGCAGCTCGAGCAGGACCCGATTCACCGGCACAAGGACGTGCTGACCCACACTTGGGCGGTGGTCGATCGGACGTCGCCGGATCTGGTGCTGCGCTTGGCCGCGCTCTTTCACGATGTGGGCAAGCCCGCCACTCGCGCGATCACGCCCGAAGGGGTGACGTTCCGCTTCCACGAGATCGTCGGGGCCAAGATGACCAAGAAGCGGATGCTCGCTCTCAAGTACTCCCAGGAGGTGCTCGACGACGTGGTGGCCCTCGTCGAGCTGCACCTGCGCTTTCACACCTACCAGATGGGCTGGAGCGACAAGGCGGTGCGTCGCTACGTGCGCGACGCCGGCCCGCTACTGGAGAAGCTCAACGAGCTCACCCGCTGCGACGCGACGACGCGCAACGCGCGCAAGGCCGCGACGTTCGCGCGGCGCATGGACGAGCTCGAAGAGCGCATCGTCGAATTGCGCGAGCAGGAGGACCTCTCGCGGCTGCGCCCGGCGCTCGACGGCGTGGCGGTGATGGAGGTGCTCGGCGTCGCGCCGGGACCCGCGGTGGGCCGCGCGCTCGACTTCTTGATGGAGATCCGCCTCGACGAAGGCGAGATCACGCCCGAGGAGGCCACCACGCGCCTGCGCGCGTGGTGGGCCACCCAGGGGGATTAGGGCCAGACGGGGTTGTCGGCGCCGTCGTCGGCGAAGGCCACGACCATGTCGTGGGCCACGTCGTCGTGGAACTGCACCGGCGGGGACTTCATGAAGTAGGCGGAGGGTCCGATGATCGGCCCGCCGATGCCGCGGTCCAGGGCCACCTTCGCGCAACGCACCGCGTCGATGATGACGCCCGCCGAGTTGGGCGAGTCCCACACCTCGAGCTTCAACTCCACGTTGAGCGGCACGTCACCGAAGTTGCGGCCCTCCATGCGGATGTAAGCCCACTTGCGGTCCTCGAGCCACGGCACGTGGTCGCTCGGCCCGATGTGCACGTCATCGGCGCTCAGGTGGCTCGTCTCGAGCTGGCTCGTGACGGCCTGGGTCTTGGAGACCTTCTTGGATTCGAGGCGCTCGCGGTCGAGCATGTTCTTGAAGTCCATGTTGCCGCCGACGTTGAGCTGGTAGGTCCTATCGAGGGTGAGCCCGCGGTCCTCGAAGAGGCGCGCGAGGACGCGGTGCACGATGGTCGCGCCGACCTGGCTCTTGATGTCGTCGCCGATGATCGGCACGCCGGCCGCGGCGAACTTGGCCGCCCATTCCGGGTCCGAGGCGATGAAGACGGGGATCGCGTTGACGAAGGCGACGCCGGCGTCGAGAGCCGCCTGGGCGTAGTAGCGCTGGGCGTCCTCGGAGCCCACCGGCAGGTAGGACACGAGGACCTCGGCGCGCGCGTCGCGCAGGGCCTGGGCGACGTCGACCGGTTCGGCCGGCGACTCTTCGATGGCGGCGCGGTAGTACTTGTTCAGCCCGTCGAGAGTCGGTCCACGCTGGACGGTCACGCCGAGGGAGGGGACCGTCGCGAACTTGATCGTGTTGTTCTGACCGCCGTCGATGGCCTTGCCGAGGTCGTTGCCCACCTTGGACGCGTCGACGTCGAAGGCCGCGACGAACTCGAGGTCGGCGACGTGATAGCCGCCCAGCACGACGTGCATCAGGCCCGGTACGTCATCGCCGGGCTTGGCGTCCTTGTAGTAGGTCACGCCCTGAATGAGCGAACTGGCGCAGTTGCCGACGCCGGCGATGGCCACGCGGATGTTCTTCATGGCTGTCCTTTCTTACTTCGCGTCTCGCGCGAAGGGCTGTGGGTTGGAGTTGTTGCGTTCTGCGGAGAGCAGCGTGTCGATCCAGGCCAGGTCGAGCTCGACACCGCGTGCGGCGTGTTCCATCACGCTGCGCGCGTACTCGTCGAGCTCGGCGTTGTGCGCACTGGTGCGCACCTCGGCGAGGCGCTCGAGAAGATCGCTGCGGCGCCGCTCGAGAAGTCCCACGCGCAGGTTCGGCGTGAGGTACTTGGCGAGTGCCATGCGCATCGAGAAGCCCTTGGCGTCGTCGAGAGTCGCGGGGTTGGCCAGGAGTTCGACGAACTCGCGTCGTCCCCGCTCGGTGATGCGATAGACCTTGCGGCCCCGCCGCCCCAGCCCCGTGCCTGAGCGCAGGGTGCGCAGCGCGGCGCGCTCGCCCGAGAGCGAACCGGTGGAGAGCGAGCTCAACCGGGGATCGCTGACGGTCACGGCCTCGACGCTGCCGTGGCGTTCGAGGCGCGCGAGCGCCGGGTAGATCGAGCCGAAGGAAACGTTGGCCGAAATGCCCAGGCGGTCGCGCAACTGGGAGCGGATCTCGTAGCCGTGGTGGTCACGGTCCATGAGGAGCCCCAAGATGGCGATGTCTAACACGCGAATCATCATATCACTTCGATATATCGATGCGTCAAGGCTGTGCGCCACGGCCAAATCGGCCGGGGGTAGTGTCGCCGGTAATGGAACGACGGCTGGGAACGAGCAGCGCCGACGGGGCGGTGGTGGAGTTCGGTCTGGTCCGTCACGCCCTCCTCGCCAAGGTCGCGGCCGGCCAGCTGCGCTACGAGGACATCTGCGACGCCCACCCCGAGCTGCTGCGCGCCGCGTCGCACATCGGACGCCCCTCGGGCGAGGTCTGCCCGGTCTGTCACGACCACGATCTGGTTGAGGTGACCTACGTCTTCGGCGCCCGCCTGCCGCCCGGGGGCACGTGCCCGACGAGCCGCGCCGAGCTCGGCCGCCTGGAGCGGCGCGAGGAGCCGGTCCAGTGCTACGCGGTCGAGGTGTGCGTCGGGTGCCACTTCCATCACCTGGTGCGCAAGTGGTCCGCGGGGGGCAAGCGCAGCCGTCGGGTGGCGCGTGAGGTGGGCCAGTGAGCCTCTCGGCGCCGGCGATTCGCGCGCATAAGCGCGCCCGCGGTGACGCGGCCCTCGTCATGGTGACCGCCTACGACGAGCCCGCGGCGCGCTACGCGGACGCGGCCGGCGTGGACATCCTTTTGGTGGGCGACTCGGTGGCCAACGTCGTCATGGGCCAGGCCGATACGCTGCACGTCACTCTCGCCGAGATGGTCCATCACGTCGCGGCCGTCGCGGCGGCCGCCCCTCGTGCCCACGTGGTCGCCGACATGCCCTGGCTGAGCTACCACCTCGGGGCGCCCGACGCGGTGCGCAACGCGGCCGCGTTGATTCGCGCCGGTGCCCAGAGCGTCAAGCTCGAGGGCGGCCACGCGCGCCTCGAGGTCGTGCGCGCCCTGCTCGACGCGGAGATCCCGGTGATGGGTCACTTGGGACTGACCCCCCAGAGCGTGCTCGCCATGGGCGGCTTCAAGGTCCAGGCGAAGTCGCGCGACGCGGCGAAGCTGCTCGTCGAAGACGCCCTGCTCCTCCAGGAGGAGGGCGTCTACGCCATCGTGATCGAGGGCGTGCCGAGCGCGGTGGGCAGCGAGGTGACCGCGGCCCTGGAGATCCCGACGATCGGCATCGGCGCCGGACCCGACACCGACGGCCAGGTACTGGTCTTTCACGACCTGCTGGGACTCACCAGTCGCAAGCCGGCGCGCTTCGTACGCCAGTACGCCCAACTGGGCGAGGCCATCACCGAGGCCATTGGCCGCTACGCGTCGGACGTGCGCGACGGGACCTTCCCGAGCGAAGCCGAGTCCTACCCCAACCCCGAGGCGGGCCACTAGACCCGCTGGGCGAGGCGCACTAGACTGGGCGTTCCCGCAAACGCGGGGCTAGCAACATACCCTGCTCTGTTTTCCGCAGAGCCCGGCGCTGCCGGACCAGAGGGAAAGGAAACCGGCCATGCGGCCCTATGAATCCATGATCGTGTTCGACACCACCGTCGACGCGCAGTCCATCCAGGTGGCCCTCGACCGGGCGCTCGACACCATTCGGTCCCACGGCGGAAACCCCGGCGCGATCGACCGTTGGGGTAAGCGCCCCCTGGCGTACGAGATCAACAAGCGCAAGGAGGGCTACTACGTCCTGGTGGAGTTCAGCGGCGAGTCGAACACGGTGACCGAGCTCGACCGCATCCTGACCCTCTCGGACGAAGTCCTGCGCTTCAAGATCCTCCGTCACACCACCAAGACCCCCGCCGCGCGCGCCAGCGCCGAGGCGTAGGTCGCGACTCGAGGAGAGAACATGCCAGACAACTCAATCACCGTCGTGGGCAACATCACGCGCGATCCCGAACTCAAGTTCCTCAACAGTGGCCAGGCCGCGGTTCGCCTGTCGGTGGCGGTCAATCGCCGCTGGCAGAACCGCCAGACCCAAGAGTGGGAGGAGCGCGTCTCGTACTTCGAGGTGACCGGATACGGCGCGATGGCCGAGAACGCCGCCAACTCGCTGACCAAGGGGACGCGCGTCATCGTGAGCGGACGCCTCGAGCAGCGCAGCTGGGAGACCGAGAACGGCGACAAGCGCTCGATCGTCGAGATCAACGCCGACGAGATCGCCCCGTCGTTGCGCTACGCGACGGCGGTCGTCACCAAGACCCCGCGCGCCGAGGGCGGCAACTTCCGCCCGGCCGAGACCCCCAACCGCCCCGACAGCACCAGCACCTACGCCTTCGATGAGGAGCCCTTCTAATGCCCCGTATCAACAACCCCAAGCCGCCCAAGCGCGCACCCAAGATCGACAACCGCCGCGTCAAGAAGAAGCCCTGCTCGTTCTGCCAGCACGGCGTCGGCACGGTCGACTACAAGGACCTGGCCCAGTTGCGCAAGTACATCTCGGACCGCGGCAAAATCCGCGGACGCCGCGTGTCGGGCAACTGCCAGCAGCACCAGCGTGACGTGACCGAGGCGATCAAGACCGCCCGCGAGCTCGCCCTGCTGCCCTACACCCAACGCACCGTCACCGAGCGCCGCGGCGGCCGCGGCGGTCGTGACGGAGGCCGCGACGACCGCGGGCGCGGACCGCGCCCCGACCGCGAGGCGCCCGAGGCGAGCGTCGAGGCCAGTGAGGCCGTCGACGCCCCCGAGGCCGTCGAGACCCTGGAGGAGGTGGGCGAGTGAAGGTCCTGCTACGTAGCGACGTTCGCGGCGTGGGACGCCGCGGTGACATCGTCGAGGTGAAGGCGGGCTTCGCGCGCAACTACCTCGTGCCGAGCGGTCAGGCCATCGCCGCGACCGACACCATGGAGACCCAGGCGGGCTGGATGCGCAAGTCCCGCGACATCGCCGACGCCAAGAGCCGTGAGGCGGCCGAGACGCAGAAGGGCTTGATCGAGGCGGCCAGCCTCGTAATCGCCGCGCGCGCCAGCGCCAACGGCCGGCTCTTCGGTTCGGTGACCGAGTCCGACATCGTCAACGCGATTCGCACCGCCACGAACATCTCCCTGGACCGCCACGCGATCCACATGGACGAGCACCTCAAGGAGGTCGGCTCGGCCACCGCGACGGCGACGCTCTACGACGGCGTCGTCGCCACCGTGAGCGTGGAGGTCGTGGCGAAGTAGCCACGCAGTTCGAGAGACGCCGGGGCCCGCGGGCCCCGGCGTTTCGTCGTTGGGGGCCGTGTCACAGCGTTGGGTCAGTGTGTAACTGCACGGAAAGACACAGGATTATCCCCATGTTGTTGTTCTTGTCCCACACAGGCACACTGGGCAACCGTTGAGGTCTTATGACGCAGATTGACGTAGAGAGAAATCGATCGGGCTCCTCGGGTGGCCGCGTGCCCCCCAGCGCGCTCGAGGCCGAGGAGTCCCTGATCGGCGCGATGCTGCTGTCGAGCGAGGCGGTCTCCATCGCCTACGAGACCGTCACGGCCGAGGACTTCTACCGACCGCTGCACGGGCAGATCTTCGGCGCGATCGTGGCGCTCGCCAACGCCGGCGAGCCCGTCGACTACGTGACCGTCCAGGCGAAGCTCCAAGAGCGCGGCGCGGTCGCCGTCGAAGTGGCGCTGCTCTCCTCGCTGCAGATGAACACGCCCTCGCCGGGCAACGCCCAGCACTACGCCGAGATCGTGCGCGACAAGGCCCAGCAGCGTCGCCTCATCGCGGCGGCCGGCGAGATCGTCGACGACGCCTACGTCGCCACCGACGACGTGTCGGGCCTGATCGACGAGGCCGAGCGCAAGATCAACGCGATCGGCGACAACCGCAAGTTCGACTCGGTCTCGCCCCTGCAGCGCCTGCTGCTGGCCGAGGCCGACATCCTCGAAGAGCGCGGCGAGACGCGGGGGCGCTTCAACGGCCTCGAGACCGGATACCGGTCGCTGGACGCGATCTTGCAGGGACTCCAGCCCAACTCGATGACCATCGTGGGCGCGCGCCCGGGCACCGGAAAGACGGCCTTCGCCCTGGGCGTGCTCGTGCACGTGGGTGCCGTCGTCCAGCGTCCCGCCCTGTACTTCTCGCTCGAGATGAGCCGTCAGGAACTCGCCGAGCGCATCCTCGCCTCGACCGCGCGCATCGACTCGTCCAAGCTGCGCACCGGCGATCTCTCCGAGGCCGACTGGAACCGCGCGCACGACGCCTTCGGCTTCCTGCAGTCGGCGAAGATCTTCATCGACGACAACCCGGCGCTGACCGTGATGGACGTGCGCTCGCGCGCGCGGCGCATCAAGCAGCAGAACCGCGACCTCGGCGTCGTGATCGTGGACTACCTGCAGCTGATGAGCTCGCGCGGTCGCGCCGAGAACCGCCAGGTCGAGGTCTCCGAGATGAGCCGCTCGCTCAAGATCCTCGCGCGCGAGCTCGAGTGCCCGGTGATCGCTCTGTCGCAGCTCTCGCGCAAGCTCGAAGAGCGGGCCGACAAGCGCCCCGTCATGTCGGACCTGCGCGAGTCGGGCTCGCTCGAACAAGACGCCGACGTCGTTCTCTTCTTGTTCCGCCCCGAGCAGTACGGCGAAGTGCCCAACGACAAGAAGGCCGACGCCGAGATCATCGTGGGCAAGAACCGTAACGGCCCCACTCGCACAGCCCACCTGACCTGGCGCGGGGAGTTCGCGCGCTTTGACAACGTGGCCGAGGCCCGCGACATCTAGCGCCGCGAACGTCTACGCCTCAGGAGCCGGTGATGTTTAGCACGCCAGCGATGGCGTGAATTGCCTCGGGAACGGCCCGGTAGAAGACGTTCATGCCCCGACGCTCCTTGGTGAGGATCCCCGCGGCCTCGAGCCTCTTGAGGTGGTGGCTCACGGTCGGGTCGGTGAGGCCGACGTAGGGCGCGAGGTCGCACGTGCAGGCCTCCTGATTCGGCTGGTCGAGCATGAAGGCTACGAGGCGCAGGCGCACGGGGTCGGCGAGGGCCTTCAAGCGAACGGCGAGGGCCACCGCGTCGGACTCGCTCAGGGGATCGGAGGAGCCGAGTGGCGTGCAGCACAACGGCGAGGTGTCGGTCAGGACGGGCAGCATCTTGGGCATCGCGGACAGTCTGCCAGGTTATTTGACGAACATCAAATAGGTCGCTAGGGTGGCCCGCGACGAGCGTTGATTCAGGAGAGACCCACGTGACACAGTCCACCCACGACGAGATCCGCAGCGCGGTGCGCGAGACCTACGGCCAGATCGCCCTCAGCGAGAGCGACGGGTGCTCGTCGTCGTCGTGCTGCGGCGGCGGCGGCCCGGTGTCGGTCGCCTCGATCCAGCTCGGCTACTCCGAACAGGACGTGTCGTCGGTGCCCGAGGGCGCCGACCTCGGCCTGGGCTGTGGCAACCCCGGCGCCATCGCCGCGCTCGCGGCGGGCGAGACGGTGCTCGACCTGGGCAGCGGGGCCGGCTTCGACGCGTTCCTCGCCGCGGCGGCGGTCGGCGAGACGGGTCGCGTGATCGGTGTCGACATGACCCCGAGCATGGTGAGCAAGGCGCGGGCCAACGCCGACAAGGGCGGCTACGCGAACGTCGAGTTCCGCCTCGGTGAGATCGAGCGCCTACCCGTCGCCGACGGCGTCGTCGACGTGATCATCTCGAACTGCGTGATCAACCTCTCGCCCGACAAGCCGTCGGTCTTTCGCGAGTCGTTCCGAGTCCTGCGCGACGGTGGCCGCCTCGCCGTCTCCGACGTGGTCGCCTCGGTCGAACTGCCCGAGGACGTGCGCGGCGACCTCGCCCTCTACAGCGGGTGCGTCGCCGGCGCGTCGCTCGTCACCGAGCTCGAGGAGATGATGGCCGCGGCCGGTTTCGTGGACATCCGTTTCGCGCCCAAGGACGAGAGCAAGGCCTTCATCGAGCAGTGGGCGCCCGGGCGCCAGATCACCGACTACGTGGTGTCGGCCACGATCGAGGCGGTCAAGCCGCGACCAGCGCCCATGTCCCACTGAGGATTTTGATTGGCGCCTCCGTGGTGTTAGGCATGGGGTAGGGGCAGACAGGAGTCTGACTATGTCCACCTCATTCTGGAGGCGTCCCGCGGTCCTCATCACGGCGGTGATTCTCATCATCGGACTGATCGTCGTGGGTGTCGCCACGCGCTCGACGAACTCGGCGCCCTCGGCGCCGCAGTCGGTGCACGTGGTTGCCGGCGACGCGCTCGTGACGGTCAGCTGGTCGCCGCCGGCCAAGGACGGCGGCAGCGCTGTCACTCACTACCGCGCGAGCGCGAACCCGGGTGGCAAGTGGTGCACCGCGAGCACGACGAGTTGCACCATCACCGGTCTCACCAACGGCACCGCGTACGTGATCAGCGTGACGGCGATCAACACCGTGGGCACGAGCGTCGCGGCCACGTCGAGTTCGGTGACGCCGCGCTACGCGGCCTGCGCCAACTTCTCCAACCTGCCCTCTCGGGCCATTTCGCCACAGGTCCTCTCGACCCTCACGGCGTACTACACCGCTAAGCACCTCGGGCCGATCTCCATCGTGGGCAATCGCGAGATGATCCTTACGGTGGCGAGCCAGACGATCGGCGTGCACCACTGCTCCAACGTCGACGGTTCGGTGGCGAGCTACACCGGCATGGTGCCGGCGGACGCGACCGCCGCGGTCGAGGTCGAGGTGCGCCACCTGGCCTATCCCGTCACCGGCGGGTCGATTAGCTTCGTGACCCTCGCCCAGACGGCCGCCGGTTGGAAGGTCGTGAACGAAGGGACCGGTCCGTAGTTATTTGGGCTGCATGCGGATACCGGCGTCGATGCGCACCGACTCGGCGTTCATGTAGCTGTTGGCCAGGAGCTCGACCGCGAGCGAGGCGAACTCGCTCGCGTGTCCGAGCCTCTTGGGGAAGAGGACGCCGGCGCCGAGGCGCGCCTTGAACTCCTCGGAGGCCTCGCCGGTGCCGTAGATCGGGGTGTCGATCAGGCCGGGCAGGATGCAGTTGGCCCGCACGCCGATCGCCGCGAGGTCGCGCGCGAGCGGCAGCGTGAGCCCCACCACGCCGCCCTTGGACGAGGAGTAGGCCACCTGGCCGATCTGACCGTCCTCGGCGGCGACCGAGGCGGTGTTGACGATGGCCCCGCGCAGGCCGTCGGGGTCGGGCTCGTTGTGGCTCATGGCGGTGGCCGCGAGGCGACAGACGTTGAAGGTGCCGATCAGGTTGATCTCGATGACCTTGCGGTAGATGTCGAGGTCGTGGGCGCTCGCGTACTCGCCGTCCTTGCCGATGGTGCGCGTCGCCCAGCCGATCCCGGCGCAGTTCACGACGCTCCACAGCGGGGCCATGGTCTTCGCCGCCTCGATGGCCGCGATGACCTGCTCGGTGTTGGTCACGTCGCAGTGGACGTAGGTGCCGCCGATCTCGCTCGCCACGGCCAGTCCCTTGTCGTCGGACAGGTCCGCCACGACGACCTGTACGCCGCGCGCGGCGAGCGCGCGTGCCGTCGCCTCACCCAGGCCGGAGGCGCCCCCGGTGACGATTGCTGAGGTCTTGGTCAACTCCATGTCGCTCTCCTTTGTCGCCCGTTCGGGCACCTTCGAGTCAAGCAGAGTTTGGCGACGGGTCGCGTCGCCCTAGCGTGGATGCGTGGGATCGCTCTACGAGCTGACGCGAGAGGAACTGGCGGCGAGCCTGGCGGGTGAGCCGCGATTTCGCGCCGACCAACTCTGGCGCGGACTGTGGCGCGAGGACCGCCTCGTCGGCGAGGTGACGACGCTGCCCGCGGCGCTTCGCGAACGCCTGGCCAGCGAGCACCCGTCGTCACTCACGGCGATCAACGAGGTCGTCAGCGACGGCGGGGCCACCACGAAGTGGGTCTTCGCGCTGCACGATGGCGCCACGATCGAGACCGTCCTCATGGCCTACGAGGACCGCGTGACCGTGTGCGTCTCCTCCCAGGCGGGATGCGCCATGGGGTGCAGCTTCTGCGCGACGGGCCAGGCGGGATTCACCCGCCAGCTCAGCGTGGGCGAGGTGATCGAGCAGGTGGTCCTGGCCGCGCGCGCCGGCGCGCCGCGGCGGCTCTCCAACGTGGTCTTCATGGGAATGGGTGAGCCGCTCGCCAACTACGACGTGACCGTCGGGGTCCTGCGGCGACTCCACGAGGAGCGCCAGATGAGTGCGCGCCACCTCACGGTCTCGACCGTCGGTGTGGCGCCGGCGATCGAGCGGTTGGCGGGCGAGGGCCTGCCCCTGACGCTCGCGGTCAGTCTGCACTCGGCCAACGACGAGGTGCGAAACGACCTCGCGCCGATCAATCGCCGCTACGACCTCGCGCGCCTGGCCGCGGCCTGTACGCGCTGGATCGAGGTGACGGGTCGGCGACTGAGCTTCGAGTGGGCCCTCATCGACGGGGTGAACGACACCGAGCGCGCCCTCGACGAGCTCGCCGCCTACGCGCGGCCCCTGGGCGCGCACGTCAACCTGATCCCGCTCAACCCCACCCCGGGCTATCTCGTGCGCGGGTCTACGCCGCAGCGAGTCCGCGCCTTTCGCGACGGTCTGATCGCGCGCGGGCTGAACGCCACCGTGCGCAACACCCGGGGACGTTCGATCGACGCGGCCTGCGGTCAGCTCGCGAGCGTCACGCGCGGCAAGCCGGGCCTGCGTCGCGACGGCTCGACGACGACGGTCGCGTTGCGCAACAAGCCTCTCTAGAGCACCTCGTCGCGCCAGAACGCCGGGCGCCAGCGCGCCAGCGCAAAGACGCCGAGGATGCAGGCGATCCCGCCCGAGACGATCGAGAACGACGTCGAGGTCAGAGACGCGACCGCGCCCGACTCGAGGTCGCCCAGGCGCGGCCCGCCGGTCACGACGGCCATCTGGATCGCCGAGACGCGACTGCGGAACTCGTCGGTGATCGCCAGCTGGAGGATCGTGCTGCGCAGCACCGTCGAGATGACGTCCATCGCGCCGGCGAGCGCCAGACAGGCGAGCCCCACCCACACGACGTGCACGAGTCCGAAGACCGCCATGGCGCCGCCCCAGGCCGCGACCGAGAGCACGACGAGTCGACCGCGCCGGCGCACCCGCGCGATCCAGCCGGTGACGAGGGCCATGACGAGCGCGCCGGCGCCGGGTGCGGCGTAGAGCAGGCCGAGCGTGCGCGGACCCGCGTGATAGATCGTCAGGGCCACCGCGGGAAAGAGCGCGCGGGGCAGGCCGAAGACCATCGCGTTGAGATCGGCGAGGTAGACGGCCTGGGCGATCGCGTGGCGTCGCACGTAGCTAAAGCCGTCGCGAATCGCGGCAAGGACCGCGACGCCCGTGTGCTCGGAGCTCGGCGGCAGGCTGCTCATCGCGCGCGTCGCCCCCGCCAGCACGAGGAACGTGGCGGCGTCGGCCCAGTAGCACGAGGCGAGCGAGACGCTCGCGAGCAGCACCCCGGCGATCGCCGGTCCCACCACGGTGGCCACGTTCATCACGACTTGGTTGATCGAGTAGGTTGCCACCAGCTCGTCGCCGTCGACGAGGCGCGGGATCGTGGCCTGGCGGATCGGGCCGGCGAATCCCGCGGCGCCGGCCGCGAGCGCGGCGAGGGCGAGCAGGAGGGGAAAGTGCGCGCGGCTCGCCTGCGCGTTGAGGGCGAGCGCGGCCGAGAAGGCACCGAGGACCAGCGAGCTCACCACGAGCAGGGTCCGCCGGTTGAGCCGGTCGCCCATCGCGCCGCCCCAGAGCGAGCCCGCGATGAGAAAGGGCAGCTGGATGAGGCTCGCCAGTCCCACCCACAGGCTCGAGTGGGTCTCCTTGTAGACCTGGTAGGGAACGGCCACCACGGTGAGGCTGCTGCCCATCAGCGAGACCAGTTGACCGCCGACCAGCAGGCGGATGTTGCGGTGACGTCGCAGCGGGCCCAGGTCGACGAGGAGCCGAGACACCCCCTCATGGTACGGGGATAGTGTGGCGATGGAGTTTTACCCAAGGGAGGGTGAATGATCGGCGAAGAACTGATTCAACTCCTGACGCCCGAGGGCCAGCGCGTGTCGCACCCCGAGTACGAGAGCTCTCTCGGCGGCGACGAGGTGTTCTCCTTCTACCGCGACATGGTGATCATCCGGCGACTGTGCAACGAGGCGACCTCGTTGCAGCGCCAGGGCCAGCTCGCACTCTGGGCGCCGCTGCAGGGTCAAGAGGCCGCCCAGATCGGCGCGGGCCGCGCGTTGCAGCCGATGGACTTCACGTTCCCCTCGTACCGCGAGCACGGCATCGCCTGGACGCGCGGCGTGCCGCCGGCGGACATGCTGCGGATCTTTCGCGCGACCACGACCGGGGGCTGGGACCCCCAGAAGTACCGCCACTCGGTGCCCACCGTCGTCCTGGGCAACCAGGCCCTGCACGCCGTGGGATACGCCATGGGAGTCCAGCGCGACGGCGCGGAGGAGGCGGTCATGACCTTCTTCGGCGACGGCGCCTCGAGCCAGGGCGACGTGCTCGAGTCCTTCGTCTGGGCGGCGTCGTTCAACGCGCCCATCGTCTTCATCTTGCAGAACAACCAGTGGGCGATCTCCGAGCCCAGCTCACTGCAGGCCAAGATCCCCCTCTATCACCGTGCGCACGGCTTCGGATTTCCCGGCTTTCGCGTCGACGGCAACGACGTGCTGGCGATGTACGAGGTCACCAAGCGCGCCCTCGACAACGCGCGCGCCGGCGGCGGTCCGACTCTCATCGAGGCCTACACCTATCGCATGGGCGCGCACACGACCTCCGATGACCCGACGCGCTATCGCATCGACGCCGAGGTCGAGATGTGGAAGCACCGCGACCCGGTCGAGCGCACCAAGGCGCTGCTCGCGCGCGAGTACAAGGTGAAGAAGGCCGCCTTCGACGAGGTGGCGGCCGAGGCCGAGGCGCTCGCGCTGCAGCTGAGAGAGGACGTGCTGGCGATGGACGCACCCGATCCGATCACGATGTTCGACGACGTCTACGCTGACGCCCACCCGCTCGTCGACGAGGGACGGCGCGAGATGATCGAGCTCGGCGTCAGCGTAGGTCCGCGATGACCACGACCACGATGACCATGGCCAAGGCCCTCAATGAGGGGCTGCGCCGCGCGATGGAAAAGGACCGCCGGGTCCTCTTGATGGGTGAGGACATCGGCAAGCTCGGCGGGGTGTTTCGCATCACCGACGGCCTGCAGAAGGACTTCGGTGAGGACCGCGTGATCGACGCGCCGCTCGCCGAGTCGGCGATCGTGGGCACCGCGGTGGGCCTCGCGGTGCGCGGCTATCGCACCGTCGTCGAGATCCAGTTCGACGGCTTCGTCTACCCCGCCTTCGACCAGATCGTCTCCCAGGTCGCCAAGCTGCACAAGCGCACCGACGGCGTCTACACGATGGGCCTCGTGATCCGCCTGCCCTTCCAGGGCGGCATCGGCGCGATCGAGCACCACTCCGAGAGCCCCGAGGCCTACTTCGTGCACACCGCGGGGCTGCGCGTGGTCGCCTGCTCGACGCCCAACGACGCCTACTGGATGATCCAGCAGTCGATCGAGCACGACGACCCCGTCATCTTCTGTGAGCCCAAGAGCCGCTACTGGGAAAAGGGCGAGGTCGACCTCGACAACCCGCCGCGCGGTCTCTTCGAGGCCGAGGTGCGCCGCGAGGGCAGCGACGTGACGGTGGTCGCCTACGGCTCGATGGTCAAGACCGCCCTGCGCGCCGCCGAGGCCGCGGCCGGCGAGGGCGTCTCGGTCGAGGTGATCGACGCGCGCTCCCTGTCGCCGCTCGACCTCGCGCCGATGATCTCCTCGGTGGAGAAGACCGGCCGGCTCGTCGTCGTCCAGGAGGCGACCAAGAGCGCCTCGGTGGGCTCGGAGATCGTCGCCGAGCTGACCGAGCGGTGCTTCTACTCGCTGCGCGCGCCGGGGATGCGCGTCAGCGGCTATCACGTGCCGTACCCGCCGTCGCGCATCGAGGAGGCCTTCCGCCCGAGCGTGGACCGGGTCCTCGACGGGATCGACCGAGTGATGGGATATGCATGAGCGAGCGCGTCTTCTTGTTGCCCGACGTCGGCGAGGGCCTCGTCGAGGCTGACATCGTCGAGTGGAAGGTCGCGGTCGGCGACGTCGTGTCGCTCAACCAGCCCCTGGTCGACATCGAGACCGCCAAGGCCGTCGTGGAGCTGCCGAGTCCCTACGCCGGCACGGTGACGATTCTGCACGCCAACGTGGGCGACACCGTCGAGGTGGACCGGCCCCTCATCACCTTCAACGTCGCCGACGCCGAAGGTGACGAGCCCGCTGCCTCGACGAACGTCGGGGCCGGCGCGCCGCCCGAGGTCGAGACACCGGAGAAGCGCACGTCGGTGCTGGTGGGATACGGGGTCGCCAACGAGGACGCCACGCCCACCCGGCGCCACCGCCGCCAGGGCTCGACGCCGTCCGCTCCACCCGCACCCGCCGCTCCCGCCGCGACTCTTGTTGCGCCAAGCGCGTCACCGCGCTCGACGCCGCCCGTGCGCCTCTACGCCAAGCAGCACGGCGTCGACCTGACCCGCGTCGCGGGCACCGGGCGCGACGGCCTGATCACCCGCGCCGACGTTGACGCGCTCTTGGGCGCCCCGGCGCCGACCGCGGGCGCGCCCGCGACGACCTCGCGCTTCATCGGCCGCGATCTCGAGCCCTGGGACAGCGGCCCGGCCGAGGAGCGCATCGCCGTCAAGGGCGTGTTGAAGACGATGTCCGAGGCGATGACCCAGAGCGCCTTCAGCGCGCCGCACGCCGTGGTCTGGCTGCGCGTCGACGCGACCAAGACGGTCGAGCTTCTCGCCTCGCTGAAGGGCCGACCCAGCCTCGAGGGGATACGCCTCTCACCGCTCACCATCGCCGCGCTCGCCGTGTGCGACGCCGCACGCACCTATCCGGGCATCAACTCGAGCTTCGACGCCGCCGCGAGCGAAGTCGTCGTGCGTCGCAGCGTGAACCTGGGGATCGCCGCCAACACGCCGCGCGGGCTGATCGTGCCCAACGTGAAGGCCGCGGACCGCCTCGACCTCGTCGCCATGGCTCAGGCGCTCAACGCCCTGGTGGACCGGGCGCGCGACAACACGACGACGCCCGCCGAGATGGCCGGCACCACGCTCACCATCACCAACGTGGGTCCCTTCGGCGTGGACGGCGCGATGCCGATCCTGCCCCCGGGCACCGGGGCGATCCTCGCGGTCGGCCAGCTGGCGAAGGCCCCGTGGGTCGTCGACGACCAGGTGGTGGTGCGCCACGTGGTCGAGCTGTCGATGTCCTTTGACCACCGTCAGATCGACGGCGCGCTGGCCTCGCAGTTCATCGCCCACGTGGGCGCGTTCCTCAGCGACCCGGCGCCGCGACTCATCGCGGGCTGATCAGAGCGTCGACAGGGCCGCCAGCGCGCGGTCGGCGTGCACGTTCATGTTCAGCTCGCTCGCGATGATCTCGCGCACGATGCCGCTCGCGTCGATCACGAAGGTCGTGCGCCGCACCCGCAAGAGGTCGAGGGCCCGCTTGACGCCGTAGAGGCGCGCGACGGCGCCGCCCACGTCGGCGAGCAGCGGATAGTCGAGGCGGTTGTTCTCGGCGAAGGTCGCCTGCTTGTCCACCGAGTCCATGGAGATGCCCACCCGGCTCGCGCCGTGGGCCGCGAACTCGCCGGCGAGGTCGCGGAAGTGGCAGGTCTCGCGGGTGCAGCCCGACGTCGAGGCCGCGGGGTAGAAGAACACGACGACGGGGCCCCGAGCGAGGAAGTCCGCCAGTCGCCGCTCGACGCCGTCCTGGTCGCGGAGGCTGAAGTCGGGGGCGGGGTCACCAACGCGCACGCGCCGAGCCTAGGGGTCGAGGCGAAAGCCCACGCCACGCACCGTCACGAGGTGACGCGGCGTCGCTGGGGTCTCCTCGATCTTCTGGCGCAGGCGCTTGACGTGGGTGTCGAGGGTGCGTGAGTCGGCGAGGTCGAGGCCCCACCACAGCGTGTCGAGGCAGACCTCGCGGGTCACCACGTCGCCCAAGTGCGTTGCGAAGAGCGCGAGGAGGTCGAACTCCTTGCGACTCATCTCGATCACCTCGTCGCCGCGGGTCACGCGCCGTCGCACGAAGTCGATCGTCACTGCACCGAAGGTGATCGCGTCGGGCTCGTTCGCCGGCGCCGGTCGGCGCAGGACCGCGCGGATGCGCGCGACCAGCTCGCGCAGTCGGTAGGGCTTGGTGACGTAGTCGGCCGCGCCGATCTCCAGTCCGAGCACGACGTCGACCTCGCTGGTGCGGGCGCTGACCATGATGACCGGCGTCGGTGAATCGCGCGTCAGCTCGCGGCACAGGTCGATGCCCGAGCCGTCGGGCAGCATGACGTCGAGCAGGATCAGGTGCGGGGTCGTCGCGAGCATCGCCGCGCGGGCCTCGGCGATCGAGCCGGCCGTGATCACGCGGTAGCCCTCGTGGGTCAGACCCACGTCGAGCGCGTCGCGGTAGCTGACCTCGTCGTCGACGACGAGGAGGGTGGGCCGCACGCTGGGGCCGTGCTCGGCGTGGCCTCGGGGATCGGCCAGCGGCGCCACGCTCATGGCGTCACGCTAGGTAGTGCGGGTTACGCGAAGGTGACGGGGTTACGACCCCCGGGTGGCTCAGAGATGAAACGTTGCGACCTAATTGGTCGCGACCGTGAAGCCCAGGTACGTCGAGGCGCCGCTCAGGTAGCTGCCCGCCGCCACGCAGTGGTTCGCGGTGTCGCAGACCAGCGCGTAGACGCCCCCGGCGACTCCGACGCTCGTCGCCCCCCCGGGCAGGGTCACCGTCTGCGAGGAGCGCCAGACGTTGCCCGTCTCGCTGAGCAACAAGGCCTGGTAGTTGCCGTTGGCGTCGAGGTACGCGGCGCCAGCCCGACAGGTCCCGACCGCGGTGCAGGCGAGGGCGACGACGCCGCCGTTGTGCCCGGCCGAGGCGCCCGCGGGCAGGGCGACGCGCGTGGCGTCGCGCCAGACGCCGCCCACCTCGTTGAGGACGAAGGCCTGATACGTGCCGCTCGCGTCGCGGTACTGGCCGCCGGTGGCGCAGTTGCCGGCGCTCGCGCAGGCGACGCCGGCGAAGCCGTAGAAGAAGACGTGGGGATTGACCGTGGCGGCGACCGGCAGACGCATCATCACGGCGCGCTGCCAGCGGCCGTTGCGCTCGTCGAGCGTGAATCCGGCGGCGTGGCCGTTGGCCGTTTCGTAGGTGCCGATCGCGCTGCACGTGCCGGCGGCGGGACAGGCCAGCGAGCTCACCTGGGCCAGCGCGTAGGCGCTGGCGTTGGCCGGCTCGAGCAGGGTCGTCGCGGCGTTCCACGCGCCGTTCATCTCCGTGACGAGAAGCCCGCGCGTGACGTTGTTGGCGTCGAGGTAGCTGCCGGTCGCCGCGCAGTTGCCGGCGCTCGCGCACGAGAGGTTGCTCAGCGACACCAGTGGCGTGGCGTTCGTGCCGGCGGGCAGCGCGACGCTCTGGGCCGCGCCCCAGACGCCGTTCACCTCGTTGACCGTCATGCCCAGCGTGCGCGCCACCGGGCTGGCGTTGTCGAAGTAGGTGCCGATCGCGCTGCAGGTGCCCGGCGCCGAGCACACCACCGCTCGTAGCAGAGCGTTCTGTCCCTGGGTGGAGGCGTCGCCGGGCAGGGTGATCGGGGTCGCGGCGCGCCAGGTGCCGGCGACTTCGTTCACCGCCAGGGCGTCGGTGTTGCCCGCGCTGTCGAGGTAGGAGCCGACGACCGCGCAGTTGCCCGCGCTCGCGCACGAGATCCAGTAGGGCGTGACGTTCGCAACCGAGGCGGCGTTGGCCGGCGCGGTAATCGCGGTGCCGGTGCGCCAGTGGCCGGCGACCTCGTTCACCACCATGCCGACGTCGTTGCCGGCCGCGTCGACGTAGATGCCCGTCGCCGCGCAGTCGCCGACGTCGGGACACGAGATCGAGGGGAGATAGCCCTGGCTGAGACCGTTCGAGCCCGCGGGCAGGGCCACACGTTGGGCCGTCCCCCAGGTCGGCGCCGCGGCGCCGACCGGCGAGGCGAGCGCGAGCGACAGCGCCGCGACGAGTACCGACCAACGCGCCCGAGCCATGGGTCTACGCTAGCGAGCCCGTCGCGCCCTCTCGCGTCGCAGACGAGATCGTCGGCGTCGGCGCCTCGTCCAGGGGCAGGGTCACGTCGATCAGGGTGCCCGTCTCCGGTGCCGAGTGCACGTTCAACTCTCCGCCGAGCAGACGCGCCCGCTCGCCCATGCCGACGAGGCCCATCGAGGGCGAGGGCGTGGCCGCGCGCGTCGCGGCGGGATCGAAACCGCGCCCGTCGTCGCTCACGCGCAGTTCGAGGGCGTGGTCGTCGAAGGTGACGAGCACCTCGAGGTGGCGGGCGTTCGCGTGGCGCAGCGCGTTGCGCAGCGACTCCTGGACGATGCGAAACGCGGCGAGCTCGATGTCGGGCCGCAGGCGCCGCGCGGTGCCGGCCACGCGCAGGTCGGCGTCGGGGCCCTCGCCGTCGTCGATCTCGGCGACGAGGCTCGAGAGCGCCGGCACGAGCCCGAGCTGGTCGAGGGCGGGGGGTCGCAGGTCGCGCGCCAGGGAGCGCAGGCGCGACGCCGCGTCGAGGGCCTGACCGCGCGCCTCGCCGAGTCCGGCGGCCACGTGACCCGGCACGCCCACGTCACCGGCGAGGACCTCGAGGCGCCGGGCGAGGTGCAAGAAGAGCTGCAGCGGCTCGTCGTGCAGTTCGCGCGAGAGACGTCGCCGTTGGTCCTCTTCGACCTCGACGACGCGCTGGGCGAAGTCGCGGGCGCGGCGCTGCTCGGTGCGCTCGAGGGTGACGTCTTCGAAGGTGACTTGGCGTTCGCGACCGTCGACGCCGCCGGGCAGGCTGATCACGTCGAGGCGAAAGTCGTGGTGGTTGGCGAGGCTGACGACCTGGCCCGAGAGGGCCGCGAGGTTCTCCTGACCCTCGAACAGGGTTCGCGCCGAGCGCCCCAGCAGGTCAGGGCCGAGCAGGTCGTGCGCGGCGGGGTTCGCGTCGGTGACCACGTCGTCGGCGTCGAGCACGAGCGTGGGGGCGCGGTTCGTCTCGAAGAGCCGGCGGTAACCGGCTTCGACGGCGAGCGCTCGCCGGGTCGTCTCCTCGACGCGCTGGTGCGTGATGCGCTCGGACTCCATGCGCTGGCCGAAGACGAACGACACGATCAGGACGATCACGAGGTTGGTCAGGTCCGATCCCGTGTGGCCCTCGTTGTGGGGCAGCATCAAGTCGGGCAGCCACAGCAGCGTCGCCCACACGGCCGTGGCGAAGGAGCCGGCCAGCCCGAAGCGCAGTCCGGCGTAGCCGATGGGCAGCACCAGGATGGCCACGGGGATCGCCGAGGCGAAGGGTCCGCCGGCGAGGCGGGCGTTGAAGTCGAGGAAGAAGTGCGCCACCACGATCACCAGCACGATGGACTGGATCATCCAGAACCGCGGCTCGCGCAGCGGCGGGTGGACGATGCGCCGCAGCGCGGAGGGGTAGCTAATCTGCGTCGTCGACGTCGTCATAGCTTCGCGGACTCACGAGGCGGTGATTGAGGGCGTAGGTGACCGCTTCGGTGCGCGAGTTCACCCCGAGCTTGCCGAGCAGGTTGGAGACGTGGCTCTCGACCGTGCGAAGCCCCAGACTCAGTGACGCGGCGATCTGCTTGTTGGAGCGGCCCCGGGCGAGCAGCTCGAGCACGTCGGTCTCGCGGCGCGTGAGCGCGGTGAGGGTCTCGGGTCCGCGACGGCGCCGCCGGATGAGCCGCTGGGAGACGGCGCGGTCCAGCACGAAGATCCCGTCGGCGACGGCGCGCACCGCGTCGACCAGCTCGCGCCCGCTCGTGGTCTTGAGCAGGTAGCCGCTCACGCCGAGTTCGAGCGCCTCGGTCACGTAGGCGTGCTCGTCGAAGGCCGAGAGGATCAACACGTGCACGCTCGGCCAGCGTCGCGCCGCTTCGCGCGCGAGGTCGAGGCCGGACAGTCCCGGCAGGTTGATGTCGACAAGGGCGACGTCGGCGGGCTGATGGGCGAGGATCTCGAGGGCCTCTTCGGCCGAGCCCGCGACACCGACGACGTCGAGGTCGGGGGCCATCTCGAGGATCTGGCGGGTCCCCTCGCGCACGAGTGCGTGGTCGTCGACGATCACGACGCGGATGCCGCGGGGCTCGCTCGCGTCCGCGCCCGTCGTCGGGGCGTCAGCCGCCGAGAGGTCGGTCACGCACCCTCCAGGTGCGTCGGGTGACTACGGAGCTTCACTCATCCCCCGGTCTGTGGTCTCTTCGCAGTCTCTCACGGACAGTTCTCTAGGGTCTAGGGACCTTGTGCCGTGCTTGACAGTGATCCCACTTCAGTGGTAGTACCTAGCTATACCAGTAGTTCTACGGTACTAATTCAGTAAGTACGTAGTAGTAGAGCAGTGAACTACAGATGACGGAGGGGGCCATGGTTCTCCAAGCGCAACACGAGGGCATCGCCTCACGCGAGGTCCACCTGATCGACCCGATCCCCGTGGCGATCCGCAACCGGGCCCCGCACACGCCCGCCGGCCGCTTCGCGGCGACCGACCCGTCGCCCGGGCTCGACATCGCGGCGAACCCGCGGGTCGCGCGCCTGCTGCACAATCGCAAGCTCCAGTTCCTGCTCATCTTGCCCAACCAGATCATCTTCTGGCTGGTGATCGGCATCGGCCTGCTCGGCACGGTGGTGCCCGGCCTCAACTTCGCCACCGCGATCACCTGGTACGTCTGGTTCTGCCTGGTCTTCGTGATGATGGTCGTCGTCGGGCGAGCGTGGTGCGCGATGTGCCCCTTCGGGGGTTTCGGCGAGTGGGTCCAGCGCCACACCTTCTGGAAGCGCACCACCAAGCCGATCGGCCTCGGGCTCAAGGTCCCCGCCAAGGTCGGCCAGTACGGGTTCCTGCTCTCGGTGGGCGCGTTCCTCCTGTTGACCTGGATCGAGGAGTTCTTCAACATCGCCGGGCCGGGCAACCCGGCCGCGACCAGCTACATGGTGCTCGGCATCGTCGGCAGCGCCCTCCTCTTCTTCCTGCTCTTCGAGCGGCGCAGCTTCTGTCGCTACGTCTGCCCACTCACGTCGATCATCGGCACGGTCGGGTCGATGGGCTCGGTCGCGGGCTTTCGCACGCGCGATCGCGACCTGTGCCTGAGCTGTGAGACGAAGAGCTGCATGCGTGGCGACGCCGACGGCTTCGGCTGCCCGTGGTACACGTGGCCGGGCAGCGCCGACTCCAACTTGACCTGCGGACTGTGCACCGAGTGCTACAAGGCCTGTCCCAGCGACAACATCGGGCTCTACGTGCAAAAGCCCCTCACCTCGGTGATCGCCCCCTCGCGCCGACGCGCCGACGTGGCCTGGGCCGTCGCCCTGCTCTGGGGACTCGTCGTCTACCAGCAGCTGAACGCGCTGACGGTCTTCGCGTCGATGGACAACTGGCTGAACGCCCACACGAACTTCCCCCAGTACCCGAACCCCCTCGACTACGTCGGCGTGATCGGCGTCGTGGCCCTGGCCATGGCCGGCGCCGCGCGCGCCGTCCAGGCCCTGGTGGGTCGGCGCGACGCGATCGTCCCCGCGGGCGGGACCTCCTTCGTCGATCGCACGAGCCGCTTCCGCCAGTACTTCGTGCCGCTGATGTACGGGGTCATCCCGGTCGTCGGCGCCGACTACTTCGCGCGCCAGCTGCCCAAGTTCTTCCAGCACGCGACGCGCGTGGTGCCGGCGGTGGGTCACCTCTTCGGCGCCGGCTCGACGTCGTCGTCGCTCTACAACGCCTCGATCATCGGCTCGAATACGGGAATCATCGCCGTGCAGGTGAGTGTCATCGCGGCCGGAACCCTGGCCGCGATGTACGCGAGCTGGCGCATCGCCGGACGCGACCTCGCGGGCATCGCCACCAGCGCGCGCCGCGTCCAGATCAGCGCAGCCAC
Source organism: Actinomycetes bacterium (assembly GCA_021781315.1). The sequence goes on from JAJXXB010000276.1 coordinate 22,281, forward strand.
CTTCGCGCTGATCTGCGGGATCGGCGCCGCCGTGCTCTACGTCCTCATGAACGCCGCGGACTAGGAGGGACCATGACCGTTCTCGAGACCCCGGTCCACGTGACCGTCATCGCCGACCGCTGCGCCGGATGCCAGGAGTGCGTGATCCGCTGTCCGCAGGGCGCGCTGTCCATGGATCAGTCCACCTGGACGGCGGTCGCCGACGACGAGGCCTGCGTGGGCTGTCGCCAGTGCGTGCGCACGTGCCCCTTCAGCGCGATCACCGTCGACGGGCCGCTGATGGTGGCCGAGCGCGTCGACCCGCCGCTGCACCATCCGGTGTCGCTCGTGGGCGACGTGACCGAGACCCGCGTGGGCTTCGCGGATCTCGCTTCGGCCCTCGCCGAGGCCGAGCGGTGCCTCAACTGCCTCGACCCGACCTGCGTGCGCGGCTGCCCGGCGCACAACGACATCCCGGGATTCATCGGGGCGATTCGCCTCCAGGACTTCGATCTCGCCCACGAGATCCTCGCGCGCACCACGGTCATCCCGGACATCTGCTCGCGGGTGTGCAACCAGTCGGCCCAGTGCGAAGGCGCGTGCTCGTGGTCCCTCGCCGGCGGGGCGCCGGTCGCGATCGGGCGCCTCGAGCGCTTCGTCACCGAGCACACCGCGGTCCCCGCACCGCGACTCGCCGACGAGGGCCATCACCTGTCGGTGGGCATCGTCGGCGCGGGTCCGGCCGGCGCCGGCGCGGCCTGGGAGCTCGTCGAGGCGGGCTGTTCGGTCACGGTCTACGAGCGCGACGCCGCGCCGGGTGGCCTGCCCGTCTGGGGCATGCCGGACTTCACCCTGCCCGACGACATCGCCCGCCGCCCGTGGCGCCAGCTCGAAGAGGCCGGCGTCGAGCTCGTCCTCAACACCGCCATCGAGGCGAGCGACCTCGACCTCCTCCTCGACGTCCACGACGCGCTGATCGTGGCCAACGGCGCGGGCGTGCCGATGCGCCTCTCGGTGCCCGGCTCCGAGTGTGAGGGCGTGACCGACGCCACGACGTTCCTGCAGGGGGCCAAGGCCGCCCTCGAACCCGGCGGTGACGCGGCGGCCTTCCTCGCGCGACTGGGCGTGGCGCGCGGCGCGCGGGTGCTGGTGCTGGGCGCGGGCAACACGGCGATGGACGTCGCGCGCCTGGCGCGCCGGCTCGACCTCGCGGCGACCTGCGTCGACTGGCTGGACGAGCGCTTCGCCCTGGCGCGTCCCGACGAGCTCGCCGAGGCGCGTCACGAGGGCGTCGAGGTGCGCTTCAATCGCACGTTGTCGGCGCTGCACGCGCGCGACGGCCGTGTCGCGCGCGCCGAGCTCGCCCGCACCGAGCAACCGAGCGCGCAGCGCCCGCCCTCGGTGCTGCTCGAGGACCACGAGTTCCTCGAGGTGTCCCTGGTCGTGATGGCGATGGGCTATCGCAACGACGCGAGCTTCACCGCGGTCCTGCCCGGCACGCCGATGCGCAAGAGCGCGCCGGCGATTGCCGACGAGCGCTGGCGCGCGAGCGGGATCCTCGCCGCGGTCGCGCCGGGCGGGGCGAGCCGCGCCAAGGTGGGCGAACTGGCGCTCGCGCGCGAGTCGGGCCTGTGGGCCGCGTCGCTCGCCAGTCGCGAACGGCTCTGGGTCGTCGGCGACGCGCTGACCGGACCGTCGACCGTCGTCGAGGCGATGGCCCAGGGCCAGCGCGCCGCGGCCGCCATTCTCGACGCGCAGCCCCACTGCCCAGGGCGGCGCGACGAGAGCGACGCCTCGGCGCCGCCGCGGGTGCTCGTCTGTTACGAGAGCGAAGGGGGAAGGACCCGCGCGGCCGCCGAGACGATCGCGAGCCAGTGCTTCGCGCGCGGCCTCGACGTGACGTGTTCGTCGATCGACGAGGTCGGCCCCCGAGAGATCGCCGCGGCCGACGTGCTCGTGATCGGCACCTGGGTCGAGGGCCTGGTGCTGGCCCGGGTCCGACCGGCGCGCGCCATGCGCGCCTGGCTCGAGGGCCTGCCGCGCCTGGCCGCGCGCAAGGTCGCCCTCTTTTGCACCTACTCGGTCAATCCGCGCGGCGCGCTGGATGAGATGTCGCGCATCGTGGCCAGCAAGGGCGGCGTGGTGGTCGCGCGCGAGAGCTTCGCCGCGCGCGAGATCGACGGGGCCGGCCCGGCCGGCCCGGGCGCCTTCGCGGGGCGCGTCACCACGCTCGCGCTACGTGAGACGAGCGTGCGCGTCGTCGCGCACTGATCAGACTTCGAGGGCGTCCGCCACGCGGCGCAGCAGCGAGCGGATGGTGGCGCGCGCCACGCGCGCGAGCACCACGTCGTCGAGCGCCTGTCCCGCGCGGCCCAACGGGGGCCGGTAGCGACCGGCGAAGGCGACCTCGGTGCGCGCGGCGTCGATCTCGCGCAGGCGAAGCTGTCCCTCG
>JAJXXB010000090.1 GCA_021781315.1 Actinomycetes bacterium
GGTCCCCTGCTCATCACCTTCGGGCAACGGTTCCATCTCTCACCCGCCGCCGCCGGCCGGATCCTCAGCGTCTTCTTCACCGGAGCACTTCTGGGCGTCATCCCCGGATGGCTCGGCGTCAAACGCCTCGAGGGCGGACGGGTCTTGCGCGTGGCTCTGCTCGTCATCGCCCTCGGCGCGGCCGGGGCGTCGTTAGCCACGCGCTGGGGCCTCCTACTGGCGAGCGTCCTCGTCCTGGGACTCGGCTTCGGTGCGGTCACGATCACGGTCAATACGCTGCTCGCACGCACGCCCGAGGTCGGTCGCGCGTTTCGCCTGAGTGTCGCCAACGCGGCCTACGGCGTGGGGGCGATCATCACGCCACTGGTGCTCGCGGCCATCAAGCCCGTTCACTACCCCGGCGTCTTCGCGACGCTCGCCGTCCTCGCCGCCCTGCTCGTCGTCGTCACGAGCGGGGTGCGCGCCCCACCACACCGTGGCGAGACACGCGCGCGCGCTCTCGTCGACGCCGCACGGCGACGCCGGATCCTCGCGACGTTCATCGTCGCCTACGTGTTCTACGAGGCGCTCGAGTCGAGCTCCTCGGGGTGGATGGCCAGTCAGTTACACGGCGCGGGCTACAGCGACCACGTGGCGATCGTGGTAACCGCGGGCTTTTGGATCGGTATGACCCTGATGCGGTCCCTGGGTGGTGTCTTGCACCGCCTCTTCTCGGCCGAGGGCATCGTCCTCGGTAGCCTGGCCCTCGCGATCGTCGCGGGTCTGGCAATCTCGTCGAGCTCGGTCGCGCCAGTCGGCTATCCCGCGCTGGGGATGATCCTGGCGTCGGTCTTTCCGATGGGCCTCATGTGGTTCTCCCTCGTCGCCCCCCACGACAGCGACGGCATGTCCCTGCTCATCCTCTTCAACATGGCCGGCGGCATCCTCGGCCCCGGTGCGGTCGACCTCCTGGTCGCACACCAGGGAGTGAGAGTCGTCCCCTTCGCGATCGCCGCACTGGCGTGCGTCGACCTGGTGCTCTTTGCGAGCGTGCTGCGCTTTGGACGCAGCACGACGTCGAGCTGACTCAACTCGGGCTGGCGACCGTGATCCGCCGGGTCGCGTGCACCAAGAGCACGCCGAAACTCACAGCGGTGAGGACCTGGGCGAGGAAGAGCACGTGCAACAGCGCGGCCAGATCAATAGCGGCGATCACCAGGCCCGCGAGTTCGAGCATCAGCCAGACGCCGTCGTGGCGATACCCCCGAACCTGGCGATACAGCCAGATCGAGGCGAGCGGTTCAAAGACCATGACCGCGATCCCCGCCGCCATGTGGACGTGCTTGAGCGTCGCGTTGAGCGTGTAGCCGTAGGTGCTGAGAAGGGCGAGCACACTCAAGGACGCGTACACGTCGAGTACCGCGCGCAGGATGATCCGCGCGCGCATCGGGAGTCGTAGCGCGCGCCGCCATCGTGGCGAAGACGGCGCTGCCGGCGAAGGCGAGAGAGTACGGAATCGCGGTGCGAATGTGGATGCCGTAGTTGCTCAACCCCGCTTCGTTCCACTTCAGCACCAGACCTGGGTGCAGCGCGAGGCAGACACCGATGAAGACGAGCAACGTCAGCTGGCTGTACAGCGCGTACGTGTACGCACGGATCACTCGCCCAGCGTAGGGTTCGCTCCCTACAGGGATCGGTCGCGACCGATACCGCCGCGCGCCAGAAAGACGGGGCGACGCCGACAGCCGGTGCCGGGTCTCAGCGCCCAGCGCGGTGGCCGGAGGGGCCGGCCGACCCCGTGGTGGAGGTGATGGGATTCGAACCCACTGCCTCTACATTGCGAACGTAGCGCTCTACCAATTGAGCTACACCCCCGAGGGATCACCAGTTTATCCCAGGGCGTAGCGGGCCGATGTCGCGTGGGCCCAGCCCGATCCCGCGGCGCTGTCGTAGTCCTCGTACTGCTCGTACTGCTCGTAGCCGCCGGCCACGTGGCCACGCCCGTCCTCGTCGTCGTCGCGATAGAGCGGCTCGACGGGAGCGAGGGGGCGCGTGCGACCCAGCCCCACCGACGCCTCAGACAGGTACCCCTGGGAAAGGGCGAACAGGGCCAGGGCGATGTAGGTCACGTCAGCCAACCAGGTCACGACGGCGAGGTCAAAGACGAGCGAGATGCCCGACACGAACGCGGCGCCCGTGACGACGACGGTCGCGAGGGCCAAGCGGGTCATCATGACCCGCCGGCGCCGGCGCATCGAGCGCGTTGCGCGCACGGGCTCGTGGTGGGTCTCCAGGGGCAATTCGCGCGGGACCGCGGAGTAGGCCGAGGCGTAACGATTCTCGCGGACCGGTCGCACCGCGTCGGCGCGGTCGTAGTCATAGTCCTCGCTCCACTCTTGCCAGGACTGGCGCGACTCCAACGACCGATACGTGTCGTCGTCCTTCACGACGGTCAGGCGCGGGCGCGCGACGCGAGACTCGGCGACCGGCGCCGGGCGCACGGTTCGGGGCGCGGGCTGGGGCGCGGGTCGGGCGTCGTCGTACTCGTCCAGGCGATAGGCGGGCTCGACGGCGTAACCCTGACGGCTCAACACCTCGTGTTCGGCGTGGAAGTGATCGATTGAACGATCCGAGCCCATGTCACGAATCTTTCGCACTGCGACGGGAGTGAGAAATGCGATCCACGCGAGCGCGAGGATGACCAGGATCATTCGGCGAACTCCCCAAGTAATCCACGTGACATTGCCGTCAAATGTACTGCCGAAGATTTCGGAAATGGTGGATGTTAGGCCTCGTGGAGGCCACATTCCATCGTGGCCGAACCCGCCCAGCGTCCCGAACGTCGGTCGAGGGCATCGAGGGGCTTCTGGGTGACGGGCGCGCAGCCTATTGACGCGTAGCCCTCGCTCCACAATGGATGAGTCGGTAGGTCGTTCGACGAGAGGTAATAGCTCACGTCATCGTCGCTCCACGTGGCGAGGGGATTGACCTTGGCTAACTCGAACTTCTCGTCCCAGGAGACGACCGGCATCGACGCGCGAGTCGCCGCGTCGACGCGCTTGACCGCGGTGACCCACGCGTCGCGCCCGGCCAGGGCCGCACGCAGCGGCTCGACCTTGCGCGCGGCGCAGCAACCGGCCTCGCCGCACGGCGGAGCTGACGCGGGTGCCGTGGTGACGAGCACGTTGAGCGACCAGTCGCGCTCGAGGCGACGCATGAACTCGATCGTCTGGGGGAAGTGTCCGCCGGTGTCGAGAAAGACGATCGGCGTGTTCGGGCGCACCTCGCGCACCATGTGCAAGAGCGCGACGTCCTCGAAGGAGCAGGCCATGGCGACGTCGGCGTAGTTGACGAACACCCAGTCCAGGATGTCGTGCGGGCTGGCGTGCTCGAGGCGCGCGGCGGCCTTCGCCAGGTGCTCTAGTAGTCTGGGCTCTGCTGAAATCATGGGTCTCCCGAGATATCTCTACTATAATCTAGTGGATTACTAGATTATCCCGGGAGTTCCCTTAGTCATGACTGTCACCCCTCTGCGCACTCACCCCTCCCTCGACCACCTCGACGCCCTCGAATCCCAGGCGGTGTTCATCCTGCGCGAGGTCGCGGCCGAGTGCGAGCGGCCGGTGCTGCTCTTCTCCGGTGGCAAGGACTCCGCGGTGCTGTTGCACCTCGCCGTCAAGGCGTTCAGCCCCCAGCGACTCCCCTTCCCGGTGATGCACGTCGACACGGGCCAGAACTTTCCCGAGGTCCTCGAGTTCCGCGACCGCACGGTCGAGCGCCTCGGCGCACGTCTCGTTGTGGCGAGCGTGCAGGACTCGATCGACCAGGGTCGCGTCGTCGATCCCGGCCCCCTCGGCAGCCGCAACCGGCTCCAGAGCGTGACGCTCCTCGACGCGATCACCGAGCACGGCTTCGACGCCGCCTTCGGCGGGGCGCGTCGCGACGAGGACAAGGCGCGGGCCAAGGAGCGAATCCTCTCGTTTCGCAACAGTTTCGGTCAGTGGGACCCGCGCGCCCAGCGCCCCGAACTCTGGCAGCTCTACCAGGGCCGCGTGAACCACGGCGAGCACTTGCGGGCCTTTCCGCTCTCGGACTGGACCGAGCTCGACGTCTGGCAGTACATCGAACGCGAACAGATGGAGCTGCCCTCGATCTACTTCGCGCACCGGCGCGAGGTGCTACGCCGCGATTCGATGTGGCTCGCGGTCGGCCCCCACGTGGTGCCGCGCGAGGGCGAGACGACCGAGTGGAAGACCGTGCGCTTTCGCACCGTCGGCGACGCCAACTGCACCGGCGCCGTCGAGTCGAACGCCGACACCCTGGAGGCGATCGTCCACGAGGTGTCGACCGCCAACGTCTCCGAGCGAGGCGCGACCCGCGCCGACGACCGCTTCAGCGAGACGGCGATGGAAGACCGCAAGCGCGAGGGCTACTTCTAAATGGCCGAGACCACCATGGACCTACTCCGCTTGGCGACGATCGGCTCGGTCGACGACGGCAAGTCGACCTTGATCGGCCGGTTGCTGGTCGACACCCGCCAGCTCTTCGACGACCAGCTCGACGCGGTCGTGCACGCCTCGCAAAAGCGCGGCGTCGGCGACCTCGACCTCAGCTTCGTCACCGACGGGCTGCGCGCCGAGCGCGAACAGGGCATCACCATCGACGTCGCCTACCGCTACGCGGCCACGCCCACGCGCAAGTTCATCATCGCGGACTGCCCCGGCCACGTGCAGTACACGCGCAACATGGCGACCGGCGCCTCGACCGCCGACCTCGCGCTCGTCGTCGTCGACGTCAGCCACGGCCTCAAGGAGCAGACGCGCCGCCACCTGGTGATCGCCGCCCTGCTCGGCGTGCGCAGCCTCGTGGTCGCGGTGAACAAGATGGACACCGTCAACTGGTCTCCCACCGCCTACCAGGGCGTGGTCGACGAGATCGACACCATCGCCGGCGAGCTCGGATTCTCCAGTCACGTGTGCGTGCCGGTCTCGGCACTGCACGGCGACAACGTCGTCGACCTCTCCACTAAGAGCCCCTGGTACGACGGACCGTCGGTACTCGCTGCTCTCGAAGCCGCCGACGCCGGGGTCTGGGAGAGCGCCAGCGCCGCGCGACTGCCGATCCAGTGGGTCCTGCGCCAAGACGGCGGCGGGCGAACCTACGCCGGCATGATGAACGGGGGGACGCTCACCGTCGGCGACACGCTGACCCTGCTGCCGGCCGGTGTGACGACGACCGTGACCGGCATCCGTTCGGGCACGGGTGAACGCGACGACGCCGTCGCCGGGCTCTCGGTGGACGTGGCCCTGGCGGCCGACACCGACGCCGGCCGCGGCGACCTGCTCGCGGTCGCCCCCCTGCCGCGGGTGACCCGCGAGATCGACGCGACCATCTGCTGGTTCGGCGACACTCCGCTCGAGGCGGGACATCGCCTTCGCGTCAAGCACACCACGCGCACGACTCCGGCGCGGGTGGCCTCACTCGACGGGGTGATCGACATCGGCACGCTCGCCGTCGAGGCGACGAGCGAGCTCTCGACCAACGAGATCGGCCTGGCGCGACTGACGACCGCTGACGCGCTCGCCGTCGACGACTATCGCGACAACCGTGTGACCGGCAGCTTCGTCTTGATCGACGAGGTCACCAACGCCACGGTGGCCGCCGGCATGGTCGGGCGCGCCTCGTTCCTCGCCTAGGCGCGGTCGAAGCGCCGGTACCAATACACCTCGTCGGCGAAGCCGAGGCGCCGGTAGAGCTGTTCGGGGCGACCACCGTCGAGCGCGTTGATCACGTGCGAGCGCGCCGGCGTCGCCGCCACCCAGGCCGCCAGTGCGCCGGAGCCCACCCCGCGCGAACGCCGGCGCGGATCGCACGCGAGCAGGTACGCCGTCACGTCCGCGCCGCGGTAGGCGGCGAGGACTCCCGACACGTCCCCGGCCACGTCGACGAAATAGAAGTCCGCCAGGTCGCGTTCGTGCTCGCGCGTCGCCACCTCGCTCGCCAGGTCGTCCTCGCTCGGAGGCGCGCCGTCGGCGAAGTAGGTGAGCTTGCGCCGGGCGAAGTCCACCACGTTCTGCGCCGGGCGCAGAGCGAGACCCTCGGGCGCGACTGCGCGTACGTCGCCCACCAGCGCCAGGAACGTCGTCGCCCGCCC
>JAJXXB010000107.1 GCA_021781315.1 Actinomycetes bacterium
GGGGGGCCGGCGAGTTCTCCGGCACGTTCCGCGGCAACAACCTGGCCTTCGCGACCTCGGCGCGGATGCTCGAGACCTACTGGGCCGACTCCACCCTGGAGAAGCAGACCGAGTTGAACGGCCGCACCGTGCGCAGCGCCCTCGAGACGATGGCCAACGACGCCGGGGGCGGCTTCGCCGTGCGCGGTAACGGCCTGCTGTGCGGGCTCGACGTCGCCGACACTGGCCTCGCCGCGGCCATCGCCAACGCCGCCTTCGAACGCCAGCTCATCGTCGAGACCTGCGGCGCCGGGGACACGACCGTGAAGCTGCTCGTGCCGCTCACCATCGACGAGGACCAGCTGCACGACGGCCTCAGTCGCCTCGGCGACGCCGTGGCCGCGGCGTGCTCGGATCGGTGAAGCAACCGGCGAACTGGCGAGACCTCGTCCTCGCACTCGATGACCGGCGCCTCGACGCGCTGGCCCGCGCGGCGAGCACGGCGATCGATGGCCTGCGTTGGCCCCACGACACCCCGCGCTCGGCGCTGTCGCCGGCGGCGCTGCGCGCGCTGATTCGCGCCGAGGCCGTCTGTCCCGAGGACGGGCGCGACCTCGACGCCGTCTTGGGTGACTTCGCCGCGACCGTCTGGCACCACGGCGTCGTCGCGAGCGACGTCGCCTGCGTCGCGCACCTGCACCCGCCGACCCTCGTCCCGGCCGTGGCCACCGAACTCGCCATCGCTGCCACCAACCAGTCGATGGACTCCTGGGACCAGGCGCCGGCCGCCACCGAGGTGGAACTGCACCTCATGGGCTGGCTCGCCGGGCTGATCGGCTTTCGCGACCGCGCCTCGGGCGTGATGACCTCGGGCGGCACCGCGTCCAACATGCTCGGCATCACGCTCGCCCGCTCCGCCGCCGCGGCCCAGTCGGGCGTCGACGTCTTGCAGGCGGGCCTGCCGAGCGAGGCGGCGCACTGGCGAATCATCTGCTCGGACCAGGCGCACTTCTCGGTCCAGCGCGCCGCCGCCCAGCTCGGCCTCGGCCGCGACGCCGTCGTCGGCGTCGCGACGACCGCCTCGGGCTCGCTCGACCTCGCCGCGCTCGACGAGGCGATCGACGCCCTGACGCGCGCCGGCGATCGCGTCATCGCCCTCGTCGCCACGGCCGGCACGACCGACCTCGGCGCCATCGATCCCCTCGCGGACATCGCCGCGCGCGCACGGCGCCTCGGGTGCTGGTTGCACGTCGACGCCGCGGTCGCGGGCGCCTTCCTTCTCGCCGACGCCCTGCGGGCGCGGCTCGCGGGTATCGAGCTCGCGGACTCGGTGACCATCGACTTCCACAAGCTCTGGTGGCAGCCGTTCAACGCCAGTGCGCTGGTCGTTCGCGATGAGTCGAGCTTCGACCTGCTGCGCGTCCGTTCGGACTACCTCGACCGCGGCGACGAGCTCGAGGGGATGGTGAACCTCGTCGGACGGTCGCTAGACACCTCGCGGCGCTTTGACGCGGCGAAGGTGGTGGTGACCCTGCGCACCCTCGGCCGTCGCGCGCTCGGCGAGATGCTCGAGCACCTGGTCGGCCTCGCCGCCTACGCCGGCGAGGCGATCGACGCCGAGCCCGCGCTGACCCTGCTCGCGCGCCCGTCGGCGGTGATGTGCGTCTTTGACGCGCCCGGCGCGAGCGCCGACGACCTGCGCGAGGTCCAGCAACGCCTGCTCGCGCGCGGCGAGGTGGTGCTCGGACGGACCCAGATCAAGGGCCGCGCCGCGCTCAAGTTCACGTTCATGAACCCCCTCGCCGCGAGCGCCGACGTCGACGCGCTCGTGCGCGTGGTCGTCAATGAGCTGGCCGCGGTGCGGGCGTCGCGCTAGCGCGGCTCGATCACCTAGCGCGCGCCGCCCGCACCCCCCGGGGCCGGCGGACGGAAGGTGGCGAAGGGATCGGTGACCCGCAGGCTGGCCTCGCTGAACCGGTAGAGCGTGGCGGGCCGGCCGCCCGCCGCCGACGGCGCCGCGACCAGCTCGGTCGGCTCGATGATCCGCCGGCGCGATAGGACCCGCTGGAGATTGGTCGGTGAGACGACGTGGCCGAGGCACGCCTCGTAGACGACGCGCAGGTGCGCGATCGTGAAGCTCGCCGGCACGAGGGCGAAGGCCAGGTTGGTGTAGGTCAGCTTCGCGCGCAGCCGGTCGATGCCCGAGCGGATGATCGAGGCGTGGTCGAAGGCGGTGGGCGGCAGCCGGTCGACGGCGAACCACCCGGTGTCCTCGGGAATCGTCGGGTTGACCTCGGTCGAGACGAGCGCGATGTAGGCGGTGGCGATCACCCGGCGCCGCGGGTCGCGATCGACGTCGCTGCGGGTCTCGAGCTGCTCGAGGAAGCCGATGTCGGTGAGATCCACCTTGGTCGCGAGGTGCCGGCTGAGCGAAGTGCCGAGGCGCTCGGTGCTGGCGAGGGTCCCGCCGGGCAGCGACCAAGAGCCGAGGAAGGGCTCGCGCGCACGCTGCCACAGCAGGACGTGCACCGACGCCTCGCGCACCTGAAAGACCACGGCGAGCGCCTCGTGCTCAGCGCGGCTCGACACCTCGGCGGCCGAGGCCACACGCGCGGTCGAATGTTGACGGGGCGACACACCCCATAGTACCGTCGGGGACTAGTTTTCGCCTCGTAGACGAAAACATGGGGACAGTCTCCACCGCCGGCGCCGCGCAACGCCGGCCGCCCGACTCGCCAGGGGGATCCATGCCAACGACCACGCTGTTACCCACCGAGCACCCCCGCACGCAGTGGGCGGCCGAGATCAGACGCCTCGCCCGCGAGCGCGACGCAGTGATCCTGGCCCACAACTACCAGCTGCCCGAGATCCAAGACGTCGCCGACCACGTCGGCGACTCACTCGCCCTCTCGCGGATCGCCGCCACGAGCACCGCCTCGACCATCGTGTTCGCGGGGGTCTACTTCATGGCCGAGACCGCCAAGATCCTCGCCCCCGACAAGACGGTGCTCATCCCCGAGCCGCGGGCCGGCTGCTCACTCGCCGACAGCATCGACGTCGCGCAGTTGCGCGCGTGGAAGGCCGAGTATCCCGACGCGGTCGTCGTCGCCTACGTGAACACCACCGCGGCCGTGAAGGCCGAGTCCGACCTGTGCTGCACGTCGGCCAACGCCGTCGAGATCGTCGCGGGGATTGCGCCCGACCGGCCCGTGCTCTTCCTGCCCGACCAGTTCCTCGGCGCCCACGTCCAGCGCGCAACCCAGCGCACGAACCTGCACGTCTGGATGGGCGAGTGTCACGTGCACGCCGAGATCAGCCCCCAGGCGCTTCGCGAGAAGGCCCTCGCGGCACCCGAGTCCGAGCTCTTCATTCACCCCGAGTGCGGCTGTGCAACCGCGGCCCTGTGGCTGACCGGGACCGGCGACCTGCCCGGCGAGCGAACGCACGTGCTCTCCACGAGCGGCATGCTCGATCGAGCCCGGGCGACGGACGCGCCCTCGGTCCTCGTCGCGACCGAGACGGGCATGCTCCACCAGCTGCGACGGGCCAACCCGTCAGTCCGCTTCGAGCCCGTGAACTCCGAGGCCCAGTGCCCCTTCATGAAGATGACCACGCCCGCGGTACTCAGTCAGTGCCTGCGCGAGGGGACGACCGAGGTGCTCGTCGAGCCCGACGTGCTCGAGCGCGCGCGCCGCGCCGTCGACGCGATGATCGCGGTCGGCGCGCCGTCGCAGGTCGGCGAGTGACCGGCGACGCGGTCCGCTGCCTGCCCACGCCCGACCCCACGTGGGCCGGCGCGGCCGACGTGGTGGTGATCGGCGCCGGGGCAGCCGGGCTCAGCGCGGCGCTCAGCCTCGCCCAACGCGGCCGCCGGGTGACCCTGCTCGCCAAGGCCGGCCTGACCAGCGGCTCCACGCCCCACGCCCAAGGTGGTCTCGCCGCGGTGACCGGCGCCGGCGTGTCGATCACGTCACACTACGAGGACACGATCATCGCGGCCGCCGGGCTCGCGAACGAAGACGCCGTGCGCACCCTCGTCGAGGCGGCGCCCGCGACCGTGCGCTACCTCGCCGAGCTCGGCGCGCGCTTCGACGCCGGACCGCCCGGCCTCGAGGGCGGCCACTCGTACCACCGCATCGTCCACGCCGGGGGCGACGCCATCGGGGCCGAGGTGCACCGCGCGCTCGCACACGCGCTCGCGGGCTCCGACGTCGTGGTGCTCGAGGACGCCGTCGCGATCGACACCGTGCGCTCGCGCCCCGGCACCGTCGTCGGGGTCCTCGTCGGCCGCCGGGGGTCCGGCGCAGTGCTCGAGGTCGGCGTGATCGAGGCGCGCGCCGTCGTCGTCGCGACCGGCGGCTTCGGCCAGGCCTTCACGACCTCGACCAATCCCGCCGAGGTGACCGGCGACGGCCTGGCGCTCGCCGCGCGGTCCGGGGCCCGGCTCGCCAACCTGGAGTTCGTCCAGTTCCACCCGACGGTGCTGCACCTGCCGGGACACCGGGGCCAGGCGGCGCTCATCACCGAGGCCATCCGCGGCGCGGGCGCCACCATCGTCGACGCCAACGGCGAGTCGGTGATGCGCGGGCGCCACGAGCGAGGCGACCTCGCCCCGCGCGACGTCGTCTCCTTTGGCATGGTCGAGCGCATGGCCGATCCCGAGGACCCGTTGGAGCACCTGTGGCTCGACGCGCGCGCGATCGGCACCCGTCGGCTCGAGCGCGACTTCCCGACCACTCTCTCGCTCTGTCGCGCCGCCGGCGTCGACCCGGTGCACCAGCTCATCCCCGTCGCGCCCGGCGCCCACTACGCCTGTGGCGGGATCCGCGCGAACCTCGATGGCGTGACCTCGGTCCCGGGCCTCTACGCGATCGGCGAGGCCGCCGCCACCGGCGTCCACGGCGCCAATCGACTCGCGTCGAACTCGCTCACCGAGGCCGTGATCGCCGGGCGCCGCCTCGCGGCGCACCTCGAGCGCGACCTCGCCGATCCCGTCGCCGAGTCGCTCGATGACCCGCCGCGCGGTGATGGCGTCGATCCGTCCACGCGCACGGCGACGGCCGCACAGATGTCGGCCAACGTCGGCGTGCTGCGCGATCGCCGCGGTCTCGACGAGGCACTCATGGCACTGCGAGGCGCGCCCGCAGCCGCCGGAGCCCCGTTCGACCTCGGTCTGCTCGAGGCGACCAACCTGCACACCGTGTCGCTGCTCGTCGCTACAGCCGCCTCGCGGCGCGAGGAGAGCCGCGGCGCGCATCGGCGTCGCGACTTCCCCGAGACATCAAACCGGTGGCGCAGCGCGATCGAGCTGCGCGTCTTAGATGGCGAGGTCGTCGCCGACGTGCCCGCGGCGGTGGGCTCGTGAACGCCGCCGTGGCCGAGCTCGCGGCGGCGGCGGGCCTCGACATCGCCGACCTCGAGCGCGTGATCGACGCCGCGCTCGACGAGGACCTGCGCTACGGCCCCGACGTCACCAGCGAGACGACGATCCCCGCTGCACGCACGGCGCGAGCCGAGGTCGTCGCGCGACAGCCCGGCGTGCTCTGCGGCGTGGTCGCCGCCCTCGGGGTTCTTGACGCCGTGGGCTTTCCACTCGAGGACGCCATCGCGCGTCGCCTTGACGGCGCCACGATCGAGCCGGGCGACGCCGTGCTCGGCCTCGACGGACCGGCGCGGGCCCTGCTGCTCGCCGAGCGCACGATGCTGAACCTCATGACCCACCTCTCGGGCGTCGCCACCGCGACGAACCGGTGGGTCACCCTGCTCGCGGGCACCGGGTGCGAAGTGCGCGACACGAGAAAGACGACCCCGGGGCTGCGCCAGCTGGAGAAGTACGCCGTGCGCTGCGGCGGCGGGACCAACCACCGGCTGGGACTGGGCGACGCGGCGCTGCTGAAGGACAACCACATCGCCGCCGCCGGCGGCATCGCCCGCGCCGTGGCGGCAATCCACGCGCGCCACCCCGACGTGGCCCTCGAGGTGGAGTGCGACACGCTCGACCAGGTGCGCGAGGCCCTCGACGCGGGCTGCACGCTGATCCTGCTCGACAACATGGACCGCGACGCCATCGCGACCGCGCTCGGGGTGATCCGCCGCTTCCCCGGCGTCTTCGTCGAGGCGAGTGGCTCGATGACCCTCGAG
>JAJXXB010000048.1 GCA_021781315.1 Actinomycetes bacterium
TGATCGTCTTGGGTAGGTCGGCGAACTCGAGTCGGCGCACGCGCTTGTACGGCGCCAAGCGCTCGCGACAGTGGCGCAGGATGTCCCCGGCCAGCTCCTTGGACGGCTCGACGCCCGCGACGAGGCTGACGTAGGCCTTGGGGATGGCGAGCTTCATCTCGTCGGGCGCCGGCACCACCGCCGCCTCGGCCACGGCCGGGTGCTCGATGAGGACGCTCTCGAGCTCGAAGGGACTGATGCGGTAGTCACTCGATTTGAAGACGTCGTCGGTGCGGCCCACGTAGGTGATGTAGCCCTCCTCGTCGGCGCTGGCGATGTCACCGGTGTGATAGCGCCCGCCGGCGAAGGCGACCGCGTTGCGCTCGTCGTCCGAACCGCCCGCCGCGCGGTACCCCGCCATCACGCCGACCGGGCGCTCGGGCTCGAGCACGACGCAGATCTCGCCCTCGGGAGCGACCTCGTCGGTGGCCGGACTCACGAGCTCGATCCGATACCCGGGAATCGGTCGTCCCATGGAACCGGGCTTCACCCGCTGGCCCGGCGTGTTACCGACCTGGACGGTGGTCTCGGTCTGACCGAAGCCGTCGCGAATGGTGAGCCCCCAGGCCCGCTCCACGCGCTCGATCACCTCGGCGTTGAGCGGCTCGCCGGCACCGACCACCTCGCGCAGCGAGAGCGACCAGTCGGCCAGGTTCTGCTGGATGAGCATTCGCCAGACCGTGGGTGGCGCGCAGAAGGTGGTGACCTTCGCGTCGCGCAGCACGTCGAGCATGGCGACGGCGTCGAAGCGTTCGTAGTTGAACAGGCACGTCGTCGCCCCGGCGATCCACGGCGCGAACACGCAGGACCAGGCGTGCTTGGCCCAGCCCGGGCTCGAGACGTTGAGGTGGACGTCACCGGGCTGGATGCCGATCCAGTACATGGTGGAGAGGTGTCCGATGGGATAGCTCGCGTGGGTGTGCTCGACCATCTTGGGTAGGGCGGTCGTGCCCGACGTGAAGTACACGAGGAGGGGATCGCTCGCGAGGGTCTCACCCTCAGGTGCGAAGTCCTCGCTGGCCGCCGCGTTCTCGTCGTAGCGGCGCCAGCCATCCCTCGCGCCGCCGACGATGACCTTGACGAAGTCGCCCGCCACGGCGTCGACGCGCGGTGCGACGTCGGCGCGCACGACCACTGCGCCGGCGTGGGCGCGCTCGACCCGGTCGGCCAGGTCGGCCTCGGTCAGGAGGGTTGTCGCCGGGATCAGTACCGCGCCCAGCTTCATCAGAGCCAGCGTCATCTCCCAGAGCTCGACCTGATTGCCCAGCACGACGAGCACGCGCGTTCCCCTCTCCACGCCGAGTTCGCGCAGCCAGTTGGCCACCTGGTTCGAGCGGCGCCGCAGCATCGCGAAGCTGTAGGAGTTCTCACTCCGATCGTCCTCGATGATGCGCAGGGCCGTCGCGTCGGGCGTCTCGGCCGCGAGGACGGCGTCGAACCAATCGAGGGCGAAGTTGAAGTGCTCGGGCCGGGGCCAGCGGAACTGTTCGTAGGCCGCGTGGTAATCGGAGCGCGTGGCGACCAGCAAGTCGCGGGCCGCGCGAAACGACGTGGAGTTGGATGTCATGAGACCGCCTTTCGCTATCAGTACTACACGACTGCGCGACGCCGGCCAAACGGCGTCGCGAACGGGGGTCTCCTAGAGTGAGCCTGATGTCCCGCCTTCGCCACGGCCCCCGTCGCGTGGCGCTCGTCGCGCGGGGGCGGGTCTCGTGAGCCGCCTGGGCGGAGCGCTGCGCCACAACCTGCGCGTCGACGCCCAGTCCGTCGCTCCGGTCGTCGGCGCCATCACGGCCGCCCCCGTCATCGCCCTCTTCGTGCTGGGCGCGAGCCTCTCGAGCACCACGGGCGCCATCGCCATGGCCGTCGGGGCCAACCTGGTCGCCATTGTCTCGCTCGTTGGCGCACCGCGGATCTCGCTGCCCCTCGCAGTGGCCGACGCGCTCGCGATGGGGGTCTCCGCCTTCGTCGGCACGGCGAGCGCCGGGCATCCCGCGTGGCACGTGGCCCTGCTCGTCCCGTGGTGCTTCGGCGCCGGTTTACTCGTTGCCTTCGGACAGACCCAGGCCGCCATCGGCTCTCAGGCGATCATCGCCTTCACCGTGCTGGGGCGGTTCAGCGGATCGCTGGCCCTCGCCGCTCACCTCAGCCTGCTCGTCACCCTGGGCGCCCTCGTCGAGGTCGTGGCCCTTGTCGCGCTACGCCTGCCCCCCAGCCTGCGTCACCAGCGCCACCAACTCGCGCGCGCCTGCGAGGCGGTCGCGGACCTGGCTCGCTCGAGCCCCGAGACGACCGCGATCTCGACGCTCGGCGTCGTCGACGAAGTAGAGACCGACCTCGACCGGCCCACGCTCTTCGGGCGGCGCGACGCGACGGTACTGCGATCCATCTTCAACCAGGTGCGGCGCGCCCGCCTCGAGTTGACGACCCTCGCCGGTTTGCGCGCCCGGCTGGGTAGCGACGGCCCCGCGGCGACGCAGCTGCGCGTGGGCACCGACGTGATCGCCCTCGCCCTGGGCGACCTCGCGAGTCGCCTGCGGGGCCACGGCGTCGACGGCGACTGGACGGCCTACGGCGACTCGATGCGACGGGTCCTCGCCAGCCTCGACGTCGAGCGATCGGGCGCTGCGGGCGACGAAGCGGTACTCGTCGGCCAGGGCATTGATCACCTGCGCGCCATCGCCGGTCAGTTGCGCTCCGCCTGGAACCTCGTGAATGACCCGCGACTCGACGACGGTCGACACGCGTGGCGCGCCGAGCGCAGCGTGGTCGCCGACGCGGGGGTGAACCGCCTGGACAGCGCAATCGACGTCCTGCGCTCGGCCACGGCCTCGATGACGCCGGCGCTGCGCCACGCGATCCGACTCAGCGTCGCGGTACCGGCGTCGGTACTGCTCGCCCACTGGTGGGGCCTGCCGCGCGGCTACTGGCTGCCCTTCGCGGTGACCGTGATCTTGAAGCCCGACTACTCGACGTTGCTGCGTTACGGTGTCGGGCGCGTGATCGGCACGCTGCTCGGTGCGACCGCCGCCGCCCTTCTCATCAGCGGACTGCACCCCGACGTGGGCGCAACCGCGGTACTCGTCGCCCTCTTCGCGTGGGCTGCGTACACGACCTGGTCGGCCAATTTCGCCCTGTCGATCGGCTTCGTGACCGCCCTCATCCTCGTGCTGCTCAGCACCTCACTCCAGGACCCCGTCACGACAGCGCTCGACCGACTCGTGGAGATCTCCCTGGGCGCGGTCATCGCCACCGCGGCCTATCTGATCTGGCCCACTCCCCCGCGCGCCGGCGTCGTCGAAGCCGAGGGCGCACTCTACGCGAGCCTCGCGCGCTACTGGGGCGCCGTCGCACCGCTGCTGGTGGGTGACACGAGCGATCGCGCCGCGGTCATCGACGCATCGCGGGCCGCGCGCGTCGCCTGGGGTCAGGCCGAAGCCGCCGTCGGACGCTCGGTCGTCGAGCCCCGCTCCACCCGCCTCGCCCCAGCCGAGGGCCAGGGTCTGCTCGCGGCCGCCCTGCGAGTGCTGCGTGCGACCCACGCGCTGCGCATCGACGCCGAGCGCGGTGCCACCACGGTCATGTCGAGCGACCTCGCGCACCTGATGTCGGCGATCGGCGCCTCACTCCAGCGTCTGAGCGACCTACTGACCTCCGACGAGGCCTCCGCGGGCATCGACCTGCGCACGCTCTTCGTGGCCGCGGAGGCGGCCCTCGTCGCGGCCGAGGCTCCCGCGTCGATCGCGGTGCATCTCGACGAGATGGTGAACGCCACGAACACGGCGCGTCATCTCGTACGCTCCGTCCTCACCCACACGTAGGCGATGTGACGTCCGAGCGCGAGACCGCCGCCCTCGGTAGTCTCGGCACTAACGAGCAAGGAGGAACAGTGATCAAGGGTTTCAAAAACTTCTTAATGCAGGGTGATCTCATCGTCATCGCGGTCGGACTGGTGGTCGCGCTGGCGTTCTCCACCCTGATCAAGGCCTTCACCGATTCAATCATCACGCCACTCGTCAGCGCGATCGAGAGCTCCGCAGGCGGCACGCCGGGGCTGGGATGGACGCTGAACGGCCAGTTCATCAACCTGGGCGCCTTCATCTCGGCCATCATCTACTTCGCCATTTTCATGGCGGTCATCTACTTCGTGCTCGTCGTGCCGTATCGCGCCTACATGGCCAAGCAGGGCAAGACCGTCTTCGGCCCGCCCCAGCCGGCCGCCCCCACCAAGACCTGTCCCGAGTGCCTCTCGAGTGACCTACCCGTGGCCGCCACGCGCTGCAGTCACTGCGCGAGCGTCGTCGCGTAACCTCGCCTCTCGCGGGGGCG
Source organism: Actinomycetes bacterium (assembly GCA_021781315.1). The sequence goes on from JAJXXB010000048.1 coordinate 4,369, forward strand.
TTTTTCCCTCTCCGACGCTCCTAATCGTCGAGCCCCCGAGGCGCGCCCAACGTCGCGTTGGACGTGAAGTCGAATCCATCGGCCAAGATGGCGACCGCGGCGGCGACGGCGTCGGCGTCGTAGCGCACGCCGGCTCCGGCGAGAACCTCGGCGATGGCGGCGTCGCGACCGAGTCCTGGCCGATAGGGCCGATGTTGGATCATGGCCTCGATCACGTCGGCGACCGCCACGACGCGAGCCGGCAGGCAGATGGCCTCGCCCGCGAGACCCTGAGGATATCCCGAGCCGTCGAGGCGCTCGTGGTGCTGGAGGGCCACCTCGGCGATGGGCCACGGCAGCGAGGCCCGCGAAAGGATCTCCCAGCCGATGCGCGCGTGCACCTTCATCATCTCGTACTCCAACGCGGAGAGACGGCCCGGCTTGGTCAGGATCTCCGCGGGCACCGCGATCTTGCCGATGTCGTGCACCTCCGCGGCCCGGCGTATCTGACCGACCATCTCATCGTCGAGACCCAGACGCACGGCAATCTGCTCGCTCAGGACACCGACGTTGGACTGGTGCCCCGCCGTGTAGGGATCGCGCATCTCGCCGATACCCGCCAGCGCCGCCAAGGTCGAGTCAAAGGCCATCTCCAGGCGCTCCATCGAACGCACGTGAGCCACGCCGTACTCACAGGCCTTGGCGATCTCGGCGACGCCTTCGATGGTCAGTGCGTCGAACTCGTGACGCCTCTCCCCGTAGATCGCCAACACCGCCCGCTGGTCACCGAGCGAGACGGGCGCGGCGAGGAGTGAGCGATAGCTGGCGTCCACCGTCGACGCCGAGACGGACGGGCCACCAGATGGATTCGCGACGTCGTCGACCACCTGAATGGTCGCGTCGCGCAGCGCTCTCGTCACGGCATCGAGCGCGGGATCGAGCGCGCCACCCACGTCCCGTGACCCAGCGTCGTCGTTAAGGACGAACTCGACCCGTGGGTAGCCGAGATGTTCGACGATGCAGTCCGCGATCTCGCTCAACAGGACATCCTCGTCGTGCGCCGCGATCACGAGCTCGTTGATCCGCGCCAGCGCCCTAAACAACTTGTCGCGCTCGACGCGCTCGGTCTGATCATCAAATGACGTGATGACACCCGTGACTCCCTCGGGCGAGATGATGGGCCAGGCGTCGACGAGGATCCACCGACGTGACCGACCCGGGATATCGATGCCCATGATGACCGTGCGCAGCGGGCAGCCGGTGCGTAGCGCCACCATCGCGGGGTGCTCGTCGCCGGGAAACGGGCTGCCGTCAGAGCGCACCGCGCCCCACTCCGGGCTGTGAGAGGTCCGACCGACCACCTGTTCGAAGGGAAGTCCCAGTAGGGCTGCTGCCGCGCGGTTGCAGTCCACGATTGCGCCCGTCGCGTCCTGAAGGACGAAGCCCACGTCCACGGAGTCGATGAAGTCTGACGAGATGAGAGCGTCGCGTACGTCAGTGGCCGTGCAGTTCACCACGCTCACCCGCCTTTCCGACGCCCGTCAGGCACCCAACCACGTTAGCGATCGACTGATTTCCTTTCACCCCCTAGACCAGGGTCGTTAGACACATCTGCGTGTCGTGGGATCTGTCAACGCGCGCCCAACACTCGCCCACGCGTCGATCCACGTCCGCCGCGACCTCGTCCGGATTGATCGACACTCGCCGTGCTCGAAGCACCATCAGCTCGGTGTATGTCGCCCCCGCGAAA
>JAJXXB010000159.1 GCA_021781315.1 Actinomycetes bacterium
GCACCACCGTGGCGCCGCGCACCAGGGCCCGCAGCGAGTCCCAGTCGAGGTAGCGGTCGTTGAACTCGACGAGGTCCTCGACGCCGTAGAGCGAGACCAGCTCCTTGAGCGAGTCGCGGTAGGGGTCGGTGCCGTCGAGGCACAGGTTGGGGTGCGTGTGGCCGGCGATCACGTAGCGCAGGTTCGGGATCTCGTCGCGCAACAGCGACACGGCGTGGATCGCGTGCTCGATGCCCTTGCCCGGCCCGAGCAGGCCCCAGGTCAGGACGACGGGCCGCTCGCCGCGCGCCGGCGAGGCGAAGTTCGAGACCGCTCCGTGGGGCACCACGACGGCGTGGCGCGCGCTGTAGGTGGCGTGAAGTCGGTCTAGGGCCGCCCGGCTCGGCACGATCGCGAGGTCGACCACGTCGAGCAGGCCCTGGACGACGAAGCGCTGATGCGCGCTGGGGTGCTGAAGGACCGTGTGCAAGGTCACGACGACGGGGACGCGAAGTGAGCCCACGAGGTCGAGGACTTCGTCGCCATCGCGCCCCCCGAAGATCCCGAACTCGTGCTGGATCACCACCACGTCACAGTCGTTGAGGACGTCGACCACCTCCTCGAGCGACGAGGAGTCGTTGCGAACCCAGCAGAGTGTGGCGTCGGCCACGGGGGGTCGCGCGTCGACGAGGCGCACGACCTCGACGTCCCAGTGAGGCTTCGCGGTGAGAATCGCGTCACGCACGTTGGCGGTGAAGGTCGCGATGCCACATTCGGTGGGCGGGTACGTTCCCACGAGGCCGACTCGCTGACGACGCGCGCGGCTCAGCCCGACCGAAGAAATGTCGGACGCTAACCAGTCGGAGCCGAAACGCGGCACCTCGTGTACTTCATGGTTTGGAGAAACCATGATCTGCCTCCAATGAGTCCAGTCTCCCATCAATCGGACGCGAACGCGAACGGACTGGTCAGAGCGGTCGTCGTGGCGAATCGTCGCCGGGTGTCAGTGGAAGAGATTGAGCAGGGGACTGAGCAACGAGACGATGATCAGCACCAGGACGATCCAGACGACGAGCTTGCCCCCGCGGCGTCGACCGAGGTGCGAGGCGAGCACCCATTCCTGTTGGGCCATGCCGCTCGGACTGAAGGGGTCGGCCTCGAATCCCGAACCGGCCGCGGGCCACATGATCGGTGGTTCGTCCGCGTTGGCGCCGAGGGGGTGCGCGGCCGCGGGCGGCCCGTGAGGGTGCGGTTCGCGCGGGCGCCGTCGTCGTGCCATCCCCGCCGAGCCTACGGTTCGGCCCGCGGGACGGATCGATCTTCTACATTGGGCCGGTGAACCTGACGAACACCGACACCACCCTGCGCCGCGCCTGGCACACGCTGTGCCGCTCCGAGGAGGTGACCTCGACGCCGAGGGCCTTTCGCCTCCTCGGTCACACGTGGGTGGCCTACCGCACCGGCGCCGGCCAGCCCCTCGTGTTCCTCGATCGCTGCCCGCATCGCTTCGCTCCGCTCTCGATGGGCACCTGCGAGGGGGACACCCTGCGCTGCGTGTACCACGGGTGGGTCTTCGACGAGGACGGGCGCTGCGTCGAGATCCCGGCCCTCGGCGAGGGCGCGACGCTGCCGTCGCGGGCCCAGCTGACCGCGCCGGCGGGGGTCTTCGAGTCGCACTCGATGCTCTTCATCGCCCCGGATGAACCCCTCACCCCTCGTCCGCGCATCGCCGTGGCCGAGGATGAGTCGTTCGTGCGCGGCGACCTCGCGGTGATCGAGACCCGCGCCAGCGCGGCATTGCTCGCCGACAACTTCCTCGACATGGCGCACTTTCCCTTCATCCACAAGGGCACCTTCGGCGCGGACGAGGCGCGCGAGGTGCCCAACTACTCGGTCACGCGAGACGGATACACCTTCGAGGCCACCTACGAGCACGACTTCGCCCATCGCGAGGATCCGGGCGTCGCCGCGGGGATTCGCCCCCTCGTCCAGCGTCGACGGCTGACGTATCGCTACGTCGCGCCGTTTCACCTCGAGCTCGCGATCGATTTCCTCGACGCGGGTGGATCCAACGTGATCGGCTTCTTCCTCGCACCCATCGACGACGAGCGGGTGCGAATCTACTCGAGCCTGTGGCGAAACGACCTCGAGGGATCGGTCGAGCGAATGCGCGAAGCCATCGACTTCGAGGTCGCCGTGATCGAGGAGGACCTCGCCCTGCAGTCGCGCATGGAGGTTCTCTCGATGCCACTCGACATAACGTCCGAGGTGCACACCCGCGCGGACAAGACGACTGTTGAGCTTCGCCGCATCCTCGCCGATCTCGTCGCTGCGGCGAGTTGAGTCGCCGTCAATTCGCGCTCCTCGTGGGGCGGTCCTACTGTGGGCGTGACGGCGCTCGAGAGTGAGTCACTCGCGCTCGGACCGTCGGAACGGAGGCTGTGTGATGGAACTCGTTCGGTGGTTTGAGGACATTCATCTCTCCGATGCGCCACTCGTTGGCGGCAAGGGAGCCAACCTCGGTGAACTCACCCAGGCCCAGTTGCCGGTCCCCCCGGGCTTCGTCGTCACCTCCGACGCGTATCACTACGCGGTCTCGAGCGCGGGTGTGGAAGCCGCCCTCGCCGCGGCGATTCTCCACGTCAAGCCCGAGAGCACGGCCGACCTGGCCCGCGCCTCGAAAGAGGCCCAGGAGAACCTGCGCCACCTGACCCTGCCCGAGGACTTGGCCCGCGCCATTCTCGACGCGTATCACCTCCTGGGCGACCGCGTGCGGGTCGCGGTGCGTTCCTCGGGCACCGGCGAGGACGCCGGTGACACCTCCTTTGCGGGCATGAACGTCACCTTCACCAACGTCGCGGGCGACGACGAGCTCCTCGCCGCGGTGCGCAACTGCTGGGCGTCGCTCTATGGCGCGCGCGTGATCTCCTATCGGATCACGCGCGGTCTCTCCGACGTGCCCTCGATGGGCGTGGTCGTCCAGGAGATGGTGCCCTCGGAGAGGTCGGGCGTGATGTTCACGGCCGACCCCTCCAACGGCGACACGTCGCGCGTGGTCATCGAGGCCGCCTTCGGCCAGGGCGAGGTCGTGGTGAGCGGCGAGGTCGAGCCCGACACCTACGTGCTGACCAAGGACGGCCCAACACTGGTGCACGTGCGCGTGGGGACCAAGGACTTCAAGATCGTGCGCGGCCCCGACGGCGAGGACCTGCACGTCGACCTGGGTCCCGGCGAGGCCAGCCAGCGCGTCCTGTCTGACGACGAGGCCGTCGACATCGCGCGCCTGGGGCTCGCCACCGAGGCCCACTACGGCAGTCCCCAGGACACCGAGTGGGCGATCGCCGGCGGCGCCACGTATCTCGTGCAGTCACGCCCAATCACGACCCTGGGTGCGCCCGTCCCCGCCGAGGGCGCCGACGCGGGTCGGGTGCTGCTGCAGGGCCTCGCTGCCTCGAGCGGGCGCGCTTCCGGCGCGGTGCGCATCCTCGCCTCGGCCGATGAGGGCGATTCGCTGATCGACGGCGAGGTGCTGGTCGCGCACATGACGAGCCCCGACTGGGTGCCGATCATGCGCCGGGCGAGCGCGCTCGTCACTGACGGCGGGGGCATGACCTGTCACGCCGCGATCGTCTCGCGCGAGCTCGGCGTGCCCTGCGTGGTGGGGGCGCGCACCGCGACGACGGTGCTGCGCAACGGCGAGATCGTCACCGTCGACGGCGCCCAGGGCACCGTGTTCGAGGGCGACCTGACTCAGAAGGCGGCCAGCCAACCCACCACGGTGAGGGCCACGCCCGAGCAGCGCGCGCCGCTGCCACTCGCGACGCGCCTCTACGTGAATCTGGCCTTCGCCGATCACGCCGACGAGGTCGCCGCCCTCGACGTCGACGGCGTAGGGCTCTTGCGCGCCGAGTTCATGGTCACCGACGCGCTGGCCGGGGTGCACCCCAAGCTCCTGCTCGAGCGCGGCGAGTCGAAGTCCTTCGTCGACGCGATGGCGGCGTCACTCGTGAAGATCACGTCGGCGTTCGGCAATCGGCCGGTCGTCTATCGCAGCATCGACTTTCGCTCGAACGAGTTCGTGAAGCTCGAAGGTGGGGACCGCTTCGAACCGGTCGAGGAGAACCCGATGATCGGCTATCGGGGGTGCTATCGGTACGTGCGCGATCCCGAGGTCTTCAACCTCGAGCTCGAGGTCCTCGCCAAGGTCTACGAGCAGACCCCCAACCTCACCTTGATGATCCCCTTCGTTCGCACCGCCTGGGAGCTCGAGGCCTGCCTCGAACTGGTAGCCGCGAGCCCCCTGGGCGAGAGCGTGCCGATCTGGGTGATGGCCGAGGTGCCCTCGGTGGCCTATCGCGTTCCCGAATACGCGGCGATGGGCGTGAGTGGTGTCTCCATCGGCAGCAACGACCTGACCCAGCTGATGCTCGGGGTGGACCGCGACAGTCAGATCTGCGACGAGCTCTTCGACGAATCCGACGCCGCCGTGCTCGACGCGATCGGGCGGATCATCAGCGCGTCGCACGCGGCGGGGATCACCTCGTCGCTGTGCGGTCAGGCTCCGTCGAACCACCCGGAGTTCGCCGAGCACCTGGTTCGACTGGGCATCACGTCGATCTCGGTCAATCCCGACGCCGTCGAGCGAGCGCGGGCGTCGATTGCCCGGGCCGAGTGGCGCCTGCTCCTCGAGTCGGCCGACCCCGCACACCGGGGTCTGGCGTCTCGCTGACACGACTCGGCTGCCGTCGTGGCAGCCAGGGATATCGTGAGAGTTACGCGAGTCTGACGCTGGCCCCACGTGGTGGGGCGCTATTCTTTACAAATATGGCGAAAGTAAAGAAACGGTGGCGTAGCACCAGGATCAGCGAGAAGCATCAGGTGACCATTCCCGTGGACGCGATGCGAGTCGCTGGCTTGCGGGCGGGCGAACGAGTCATCGCCAGGGCCGACGGACCCGGACGAGTGGTGCTCGAGCGAGAAGAGGACGTGCTGGAGACATTCGCGGGGTGTCTGACGGGCGTCTACGACCGCGAAGTCCTCGAGCAGCTTCGTGACGAATGGGACTGACCGTCATTGACGCCGGGGTTCTCATTGGATTTTTCGATGAGAGTGACGCCCACCATCTCGGGGCGAGCAAGGAATTAGCGAACGCCCGACAGCGAGGTGATCAGATCGCCGTTCCCGCCTCAACCCTTGCGGAATCCCTCGTATCCCCGGCACGCGATGGCGAATCGTCGATCACGGCGGTTCGCGAGTTCATCGAGCGCCTCCCACTGGCAATTGTCGAGCTCGACAGAGACGTTGCCATCGTGGCGGCGAGACTGCGCGCTCGTCACGGTCAGAAACTCAAATTGCCCGATGCGCTGGTTGTCGCTACCGCACTTCGCCACGGTGCGGATGTCCTTGTGACCACGGATCGAGGTTGGCCCACCAAGAGAAGTCTCGGGTTCGACGGACTCCTCATCGTGCTCTAGGGACGGTCTGATCGGGCTTGCCGGCGCCAGGTCGCCACGAGCAAACCTTGGAAGATTCAAGAGTCACTACGATGCAGTCGTCGCGAAGGGGAACACATGAGAGCCTTCCAGGACTACTACCCCGAGCACCTGGCCCACTGCTACGGCTGCGGGCGTCTCAACGAGCACGGCTACCACGTCGCGACCGTCTGGGACGGCGAGGAGAGCCTGACGCGCTTCACGCCGCGCGAGTACCACACCGCGGTGCCCGGCTACGTCTACGGCGGCCTGCTCGCCTCGCTCATCGACTGTCACTCCACGGGCACCGCCGCCGCCGCGATGTACCGCGCCGAGTCTCGCGAGATGGACACGCTGCCGGCGTTTCGCTTCGTCACGGCGTCGCTGTTGGTGACCTTCGCCAAGCCCACGCCGCTCGGCCCCGAGATCCAGATCCGCGGGCGAGTGGCCGAGATCGCCGGACGCAAGGTTCGCGTCACCTCGGACCTGATCGTCGACGGCGTGGTGACGGTCACCGGCGACGTGCTCTGCGTGCAGATGCCCGAGGCCTTCTCCGCTCCCGCGTCGCTCTGAAATCATTTCGCCCCGCGAAGGGCCGTTGGTCACGGCGCCCGGACGTCACGGGCGCACGTTTCGGGCTAAAGAT
>JAJXXB010000182.1 GCA_021781315.1 Actinomycetes bacterium
GGAAGCGCACGATCGCCTCCCAGATGGTCGACGCCCGGCTCACCCAGCAGAAGGTGCGCTTCGCCACGACCCTCGACGGCCTGCCCGGCTACGACCGGCCCGTCGCGGTGGGCCTGGGCGCGAGCGGGCTTCGCATCGAGTTCGCGGGTTTTCGCCGGGCCTACGTCGAGGGGACCGACGACCCCGAGGCCGAGTTGGCCGACCAGGAGCGCCTGTTGCCGCCGCTCGCCGAGGGCGACGTCGTGGCCATCACCGCCGCCAGTGCCAAGCGGCACGAGACCCAGCCGCCCGACCGCTACTCCGAGGCGACGCTCATCAAGAAGCTCGAGGACCTGGGCATCGGTCGGCCGTCGACCTACGCCTCGGTCATGAAGACCATCGACCGCCGGGGCTACGTCTGGAAGAAGGGCAAGTCCCTCGTGCCCGCCTTTCGAGCCTTCGCCGTGGTGAACCTGCTCGAGACCCACTTCGCCGACCTGGTCGACTACCAGTTCACCGCCGCGATGGAGGACCAGCTCGACGAGATCGCCGAGGGCCGCCAAGACCTCGAGCCGTGGCTGCAGCGCTTCTACTACGGCGACCCGTCGGCCTCGACCGACTTCGCCCGGGTCGGGCTGCACCAGATGACCCACGAGACGCCCGACTTCGACTTCGCGGCGATCAACTCGCTGCCACTCGGGGTCGCGCCCGACGGCCAGCCGGTGTCGGTGCGCTCGGGACGCTACGGGCCCTACCTCACCCACGGCGAGGACCGGGTCTCGATCCCCGAGGCCACCGAACCCGACTCGTTGACCGTCGAGCGGGCCCTCGAGCTGCTGTCCGCGCCGAGCAACGATCGCACCCTGGGCGTCGATGCGGCGACGGGCCTGCCGATCCTGTTGAAGGCCGGCCGCTTCGGGCCCTACGTGCAGGTTGGCGAGATGACCGATCCGAAGAACAAGCCCAAGACGGCGTCGCTCTTCTCGACCATGTCGCCCGAGACCATGACCCTGGAGGACGCGCGCCGGCTGCTCGCCCTGCCGCGCGAGGTCGGTCGTCACCCCGAGGACGGCGAGCCCATCCTCGCCCAGAACGGCCGCTACGGCCCGTACCTGACGTGGGGCAAGGAGACGCGCTCACTGGCGAGCGAGGATGAGATCTTCAGCGTGGACCTCGCCAGCGCCCTGGCGCTGCTCGCCCAACCCAAGGCGCGCGGGCGGCGGGCGGCGGCGGGTCCCCTGCGAGAGCTCGGCGAGGACCCGGTCACCAAGCGGATGATCGTCGTGCGCACGGGTCGCTTCGGCCTCTACGTGACCGACGGTGAGTCCAACGCGACGCTCCGCCTCGGCGACACACCCGAGTCCATCACCTTGGACCGTGCCGGTGAGTTGCTCGCCGAGCGTCGGAACGCCGAACCCTCGACGCGTCGGGCACCGGCGAAGAAGGCCACCGCGAAAAAGGCCGCCGCGAAGAAAACGACCGCCAAGAAGACGACTGCGAAGAAGACCGCGGCGAAGAAGGCCACCGCGAAGGCGACGGGTGCCACCAAGCGTGCGGCGACCGCTGTCGGCTCGGCCGCTAACGCCGCGCTGGCCGCACGCGTTCGAAGCGACGATCGATGAGTCGCGGTCGCTTCGTCGTCTTCGAGGGCATCGACGCGAGCGGCAAGAGCACCCAGGCCCGGCGCGTCGCCGAGGACCGTGGGGCTCGCTTCACGTTCGAACCCGGTGACACACCCCTCGGCGCGGACCTTCGTCGTTGGTTGCTCGACGCCAGCGCCCCGATGAGCCCGGTCACCGAGTCGCTCCTGATGCTCGCGGACCGCTCCCACCACGCGGCGACGGTCATCGAGCCCGAGCTGGCGGCGGGCCGTCCGGTCGTGAGCGACCGGTACTGGGCGTCCTCGATCGCCTATCAGGGTTACGGCGGCGGGGTCGACCTCGCCCTGCTGCACGCGGCGACCGAGCTCGCCATCGGTGATTGTCGACCCGACGTGACTGTCCTGCTCGACGTCCCCGTCGAGGTCGCCGACGAACGACGGCTCCGCGACCACCGCGACCGGTTCGAGTCGGCCGACGTGGCGTTCCACGAACGCGTGCGCGCGGGGTACCTCGAGCTCGCCGCCGCCGACCCCGCCCACTGGCGCGTCGTTAACGGCGCCGATGACCTCGCGACGGTGTCCTCGGCGGTCGACGCCGTGCTCGCCGAGGTGTGGCCCGGTGCCTGACGTCTTTGACCGCCTCGTGGGACAGGCGCGGGCGGCGGAACTGCTGCGACAGTACGTGCGCCACCCGGTGCACGCGTTCCTCGTGGTCGGACCGGACGGGTCGAACCTGCGCGACACCGCGATCGCCATGGCGGCGGCGCTGCAGTGCCCCGAGCACGGCTGTGGCGTGTGCGAGGCCTGCCGACTCGTCCTCTCGGGGGCCGACACCGACGTCACGGTGGTCGAGCGCGCGGGCCTGTCGTGGCGGGTCGACGAGCTGCGCGAGGCCGAACGGCTGAGCCGTCGGCGCCCGCTCGGCGACGGCTACCAGATCGTCATCCTCGAAGACGTCGAACTCACGGTGACCGGCACCGCGCCGTCGGCGCCCGCACTGCTGAAGACCCTCGAGGAACCGCCGCCGCGCACCGTCTTCGTGCTGACGGCCCACGAGACGCCACCCGCGCTCGACACCATCGTGTCGCGCTGTCTCGAGGTGCGCTTGCGCGCGCTCGGCGACGACGACGTCGCCGCGATCGTCATGGCCGACGGCGTCGAGGAGTCCCTCGCGCGCACCGCGGCGGCGGCGGCCAACGGCGACGTGCGTCGCGCCCGGATCCTCGCGCGCGACGAGGCGCTGGTACAGCGGGCGGCGCAGTGGCGGTCCGTGCCCGAACGCTTCGACGGGTCACCGGCCGGTGCGACGCGAATCGTCGAGGAGATCGTGCGGGCACTCGACGACGCCGTGGCACCGCTCGTCGCCCTCCAACAGGACGAGGCGACTCGTCGCGCGGACGAGGCCCGCGAGCTGGGGCTGCGCACGGGGAGTCGGCGCGACCTCGAGGCGGCCTTCAAGCGCGAGCAGCGTCGATTTCGCACCGACGAGCTGCGTTTCGGGGTCCGGGTCCTCACCGAGGTCTACCGACGGCGGCTGGCCGACGCGCTCGACGACGAGGTGGACGCCCGCTCCACCGGCCGGGTCCGCGCCGCCATCGACGCGATCGAGATGCTGGGGGAGGCCAATCGACGCCTGTCGACGTCGCTCGACGAGAACCTGTTGCTGTACGACCTGATGCTGTCGCTCAGTTCGATCTGACGTCGGTCGGCCCCGACGCCATCGGGTAATCTGGCTTCTTACGCCTGGGTAGCTCAGTCGGTAGAGCAGCGCATTCGTAATGCGCAGGTCAAGGGTTCGAATCCCTTCCCAGGCTCCCAGTTCGCGCGCGCACCGCGCGGGCGAAGTCGGCCGATCGGGCCTCCCAGTTTCGGTAGTGATCGAAGCTGGGGGCCGCCGGTGACAGCAGGACGACCCCGCCGTCCACGAGGAAGTCGCGCGCGTAGCCGACCGCGTCATCCAGGTCGCGCGCCGGGTACTGGATGACGTCGGGTACCAGCGCCGCGACGACGGCGCCGATGCGCGCACCGACGTCGCCCGTCGTGACGAGCGTGGTCGGGCGACGTCGGTCGCGCAGCGCGCGGGCGAGGGGGTCGTAGTCCACGCCCCGGTCGTAACCGCCGACGATCAGGGCGACGGCATCGTCGGCGAACGTCTCGAGCGCGGCGACCGTCGGCAGTGGCGCGGTGGCGAGACCGTCGTCGACGTAGCGCCAGGTCCGAGTGGCGTCGCGTTCGGTGTCGATCAGCGTGAGGCGTCCCGCCAGGGGCTCAAAGGCTGCGGCGCGCGCATGGGCGGCCTCGAGCACGTCGGCGCGCGCGCGGCCCGTGGCGGCCACCACGGTCGCGATGGCGGTGCCGACGTTGCGCTCGTTGTGCGCGCCGATGAGGTGCAGCTGTGCCGCGAGTCCCGACTCGTCCGTCGGGGCTACGACGACCTCGCCGCCGAGCTCGCTGCGTCGCGAGGTCAGCTCGATGACGTCGGGCACGATCGTGACGTGCTCGCCAGTCGCGCGGGTCAGTGACAGCTTGTCCCGCTGGTACTGGGCGAGGCCGCCGTGCCAGTCGAGGTGGTCCGCCCCGAGCGAGGTGACGACGACCACGCAGGGGGCGACCGCGACGTCCACGCACTGGTAGCTCGATATCTCGACGACCGACCAGCCGAGGCTCGTGTCGACGGACGGGTCGTAGGGGGGCAGGCCGATGTTGCCGAGGCGCTCGGAGCGCTCGCCGAGGCAGGTGAGGAAGAAGTCGACTAGGGCGGTCGTCGTCGACTTGCCCTTGGTGCCCGTGATGCCGATGACGCGCGAGCGGTCCGCGTCGAGGAGCCAGAGGTTCAACGCCGAGGTGACCGGCACGGTCGCCTCGAGGGCGAGGACGTCGGGTCGACGTCGCGCGATGCCCGGGCTCTTGATGACGACGTCGCAGGTGGCGAGGGCCTCGAGGCCGCCGCGTTCGGTGACGAGCACGCCCGCGGCGGGGTCGTCGTCGACGAGCACGCAGTCGGCGCCGAGCAGGCGCAGCCGCGACTCGGTCGCGTGGCCCTCGATCCCGTAGCCGAAGACGCCGACGCGTCGGCCGGCGAGGTCAGCGAAGCCAGTGGGCCGGAACACGGCTCGGTCCTGACGTGGCGAAGGGGTCTGTGGCGTCGCCGAGCGCGCCGAGCGCGCCGAGCGTCTCGGTGACCGCACGCACGTCGCGCCAGTCGTCGCGCGCGGCGACGAGACGCAGCGCCTGGGCGCTCTCGTCGGGGTCGCCCACGCACTCGAAGGGCTTGTGGTCCTCGCCGAGTCCGACCAGCGTTCGTAGCTGGTCTTGGCGCGCGGGGTCGGCGAGCGGCTCGCCGGCGAAGATGGCGCGCAGCGCCGCGCGGTCGAGGAACGGGGCGAGCACGAGGTTGATGAAGACGCACTTGTCGCACTCGCCGCACCAGGCGCCGGCGCGCCTGGCGGGGTCCTGGGTGAAGGCGCGGTTGCAGCTGCGAAAGACGTGGTGGTACGCGGTGAGCTCACTGAAGCGCCGCGCCACCCAGAGCTCGCTGCGATCGCGCAGGAAGCTCGCGACGGCGAGCGACGGGCCGACGGCCTCGGTGATGGCCTCGCCGATCAGCACCTCGGCCGCCCAGGACTTGCTCCACTGGTGGTTGACCTCACGACCGCGCCACGAGAGGTTGGCGACCGACGCCGAGTGCTCGTTGCTCATCACGACCCCGCCGCGACCACTCGCCACCGCGGCGAGCGCGCCGAGCAGGGTGACCATCGCCGTGACCGGCACGTGACCCCGCAGGAACGCCGGGTCGCCGGCGAGCAGCGACGGGTCCAGTGAGCGCGTCGCGCGCACGACGGGACGGCCCGTGGCCGCCGCCGCCGCCTCGAGCGCGGCGAAACGGCCACGGTCGGGGCTCACGACGAAGAGGGCCTGGTCGAGGTCGTCGGCGAGGGTCTCCACCGTCACGATCGAGTCGATGCCCCCGCCGAAGGGGGTGAGCACGCGCGTCGGGTCGAGCTCGATCGGTGCGGGCGTGGCGGCCGCGGCACCGACCACGTCGACGTCGCTGAGGTCGAGTGCGTTTCGATAAGCGAATTCGCCGAGTCCGTCGACGATCGCGGCGCGCAGCAGGGCGAGGGCCCGCGGCCCGACGGGGGTCGTACCGAGGTCGACCCGCCCAGGGGCCGCGGTCTTGTAGTAGGAGAGTCCGGCGATGAGGTACCACAGCGTCGCGATCGCGCGGGCCGACGCACCGGTCAGGTCGCCCGTCCCCTCGAGGGTGACGACCTCGGTGAAGGCTCTGCCGTCGAGGTCGTAGTGCGCGCGAAGCCGCGCCGGCTCGACGTCGAGTCCCACGTAGCGCAAGGTGCCGGGGCGTGGCGTCACTGGAGTCCCTCGGGCATGGCGGC
>JAJXXB010000258.1 GCA_021781315.1 Actinomycetes bacterium
GCCGACGGCACTCAGCACGAGGGCGATCGCAAACCAGCCGAGCCCCGCGTGGGCGCGGCGCAGGCCGAAGGCGAGGAGGAACGTCGCGAATCCCACCGAGAAGCGCTGCAGGGACGCCGCGAGGAGTCCCCACGCCACCTCGGTGTCGCCCAGCGGATTGAGCGCGTGCACGTCGCGCTCGTCTTGGGACATGCGCAGGGGGTCCGCGCGGGCAACCCGCGCTGGGCGCGGCAGGCGCAGGCTGGCGACGGTGGCGGCCGCGAAGACGACCGCGGCCATTACCAACACGCTCGGTGCGCCAAGGCCCTTTAGTACTCCCGCTCCCACCGAGCCCACGATCAGTCCGGCCAGCGTGCCGAGGAGGGTGAGTTGCGCATTGAATCCCGCGAAGCCGCCGGACTGGGGCCGGTCGTTGACCGGCCAACCGGCACCGCCCACGTGGCCGGCGTGCTCGTGGAACTGCTGGCTGCGAGCCATCTCGGGCACCAGCGCGCCGCGGGTGACGACGTAGAACTTCGATGAGATGAGGACCAGGAACGCCTCGGGATAGAGCCAGAGCGAGTTGAGGTGCTGGGACATCGACCAGCACAGCAGCGTTCGCGCGCCGGCCGAGAGCGCGACGAGGATCCGTCGCCCGTGCGTGGAACGGTCGATCAGTGGCCCGAGCACGGGCGAGACGACGGCGAAGGGTGCGATCGTGATCAGCAGGTACAACAGGACCCGACTCTTGGCCTCGGTCGGCGACACCGAGAAGAACAGCGACCCCGCCAGCGATACCGTCACCAGGGTGTCACCCGCCATCATGATCACGTGCACCAGCGCGAGTCGGCCGAAGGACGTCGTCTGATCGAAGAGGTCCTGGGCCGAGGCCCACGCCAATGAGCCGAGTCCGCGACCTCGCACGGATCGAGGTTAGGACATCACGCGAAGAGCGTCGCGACGGGTCAGTTGGAGAAGCACGCCCGGTGATAGACGGGCTCGGGCAGCACCCCGGGGTGGCAGAACGCCGCGCGCGAGACCGGTCGCCACGCGCCCGAGGCGTAGGACATCAGTTCGGTCACGCTGATCTGATTGGTGGATACGGCGAGGGTCGCCCACAGGTACGCCCAGTCACCGGCGCATCCGTAGTCCTGCACTGACGCCACGTTGGTCAGATGGCTCGTGAGTGCGCCCACCGTGCACGGTGCGCTCACCGGAGATGGTGACGTCGTGGCCGTGGCGCGCGCCGCGACCACCAACAGTGATCCCGCGAGAATGACGGCGCCCGCCAGGCGAAGGGCTTTCACGATCCCAGTTCAGCACATCTCGTTCAGCGCGGTCCCAGCAGAAACTGCCAGACGAGTCGGGCGATGTCGCCCTGGCCCTGGACACCCTCGCCGACCAGATCCTGGGCACCGTAGCGAATGGCGACCGCCTCGACGAGTCCCGCCATGGCCTCGGGCGATGCGTCACTACGCAACCAGCCCTGGCGCTGACCGTAGGCGAGTGCGCGCGCGCACGTGTCGCTCACTCTCGTCTGAGACGCCGCAATCACGCCGCGCAGCGCAGGGCGCGTCTCGGCCGCCGCGACAATTCGCGTGGTCATGGCTCGACCCACGCGTGTCACGTCGTGATTCGCCGAGTCCAACAGCGCCTTGAGTCCCGCGTCGAAGGACTCGCGAGTCGTCGACGACGCCAGTGCCTCCCACCGCGCAATTTCCTGCTCGGCGTAGGTGCAGAACAACGCCTCGTAGGCCGCGTCGATCACCCCCTCGCGCGAGCCGAAATGATGATAAACACTGCCGTAATTCACGCCCGTGGCCTGGCAGATTTCCGGGATGCGAATGCGCAGTTCATCGCCGGCGAGCAGGCGCTCGGCGACCGCGTCCAACACGGCCTTCATAACCGGCGCAGATCGACTCTGCTTCGTCATTACTGGGCAGTGTACCGAGAGTTCCATCCAGAGGAAATCGGGGCATAGCCGCCCCGCAATTTCGCACTATTTTCGGCCTTTCGCGCACCTGCTTGACTAGAGGGCTATGTCTGACACATCACCGATCCGCCTCCAGGTCATCCTCGGCAGCACGCGACCCGTTCGCGCGGGCGAGCCCATCGCCCACTGGGTGCTCGACGTGGCCAATGCCCGTGCGGACTTCGAGGCCGAGCTGATCGATCTGGCGCAGGTGAATCTGCCGATGCTGGACGAGCCGCGCCAACCCTCCGAAGGGAACTACCAGCACGAGCACACTCGCCGGTGGTCGGCGACGGTCCGCCGCGGCGACGCCGTCATCTTCGTCGTACCCGAGTACAACCACAGCTACAACGCCGCGACCAAGAATGCGGTGGACTTCCTCTACGAGGAGTGGCGCTACAAGGCCGCGGGGATCGTCTGCTACGGCGGCGGGGCTCGAGGTACTCGCGCCGCCCAGCACCTCAAGACGGTCCTGAGCGCGCTCAGAATGACCCACGTCGGTGACGTCGCGGTGGGCCTCTCGGAGGCGCCCGTCGTGGACGGGGTCCTCACGGCGACGCCGCAGATGACCAGAGCGCTGTCCGCCCTCCTCGACGAGACGGCCCGACTCGATCCGCACCTGCGCGCGCTGCGCGAAGCCCCGCGCGGCGCGCACCACTAGGGTCATGGCGTGGCCGACGTGAAACCGACCAGTGGCAAGACCCGCCTCAACGGTCCTGACGCGGTGATCAGGACATTGATGTCCATCATCGAGTACTCGATCGTGCTGAGTCTGCTCGTCGTCGCCGGTGACGTGCTGGTACGTACCGTCGTGGACTTCCTGCGCGTCAACTCCGCCGTCGCCCAAGCGGTCGTGAACGCGATCGACGGGATTCTCGTCGTGATCATCCTGATCGACATCGCCCACACCGTCTTCGGCAACTTGCGGTCCTTCACGTTCCCGGTGCGCCCCTTCCTCGTGATCGGCATCCTCGCCGGCGTGCGGGACATCCTGAGCGCGTCCGCCCACCTCACCCTGGACACCTCGCTGTCCACCATCGAATTCCGCGACACCCTGATTTCGCTCGGTGTGGGAGTGGGGGTGGTCGTCTTCTTGCTGCTCGGTCTACTGATCCTGCGCTTCGCCCAGCATCGCGACGATGGCCGGGTCAGCCATTCAGCGCGTAGACAACCGTCACGAGAGCATTGACCGACGCCGTGCCGCTCTGCAGTGGCACGGAGGCCTTGGCGACCGAGAGGCTGGTGCCGTACACGGCGTAGGGCAAGGGCGTCGTGGTGTCCTGCTCGGAGATCTTGAGAATTCGCCCGATGCTCGCGCCACCCGCGCTCGCGTACGCTCCCGCGGCGGCGCGCGCGTTCTTCATGGCGTCCGCACGCGCCGCGGCCAGCACCCGAGACTGGTGCGACAGCGAGAAGGTCACGCCGTACAGCTGCGCGCCGTTGCCGGCAACGCGCACGGCGGCGTCGAGGGTCCGACCGGCGCTGGCCAGTTGATGCGTCGTGACGCTCAGCACGTCACTGACGGTGAAACCGGTGACGACCCCCGAGGGGTTCGTGTTCGTCGAGATGTTGAGATCCGTCGTCTGCATCTCCTTGCGCGTGATCCCGTTCTTGATCAGGGAGGATTCGAGGGCGCCCACTCGCGTGTTGTTCATCTCCAACGCGGCGCTGGCCGTGACGGCCGTCGAGTTCACTCCGATCTGATAGCTCAGCGTGTCGGGTGCGCCCTGCGCCGTACCGTTTCCGGTGACCGTGACCGTGGCCGGCGACACCGCCGACGCGGGATGGCGCAGGACGAGTGCGCTCACGATCAATCCAGCCGCCACGACGACCGCCGACGCGACGCTCCACGACAGGGTCGCGCGACGCGGTCCGCTTTCGATGTCCTCACTCATAGGACTCCTCTCTTCTCTAGTCACGTGTCCGGCCGGTTCCATCTCTTACGCGACGCGCACTATCGTCAGCCCATGGACCCGCCCACCCGCCGCGAATTCCTCCGGCGGGGAGCGACGTGGGGGGCACTCGGCCTCGGCGTGGCGGGCGCCACGCTCTCGGGCTGCGCGTCGGCGACTCCCGCGCCGAGCCCCACGACGAGCGTGGCCCGCCGACCCGCGAGCGACCTCGACTGGCGACGACTCGCTCACTCCCTCAAAGGAACCCTGGTTCGCCCCGGTGACGCCCGCTACGCGCAGAGTCGGCTTCTCTACGACGTGGCGGTGGCGCCATCGCGTCCCGAGGGGATCGCCTACTGCGCGTCCAACGACGACGTGGCGCGCTGCCTCGCCTTCGCGCGCGAACACGTCATCGCCGTGGCCGCCCGGTCGGGCGGTCACAGTTACGCGGGCTACTCCAGCAACAACGGACTGGTCATCGACGTGAGCCCTCTCGCTCGAGTGCGAGTCGACGACTCGTCATCCACCGTCGCCGTCGGTGCGGGAACACGTCTCATCGACTTCTACAACGGATTGGCTCAGCACGGCCGTCTGGTGCCCGCGGGCTCGTGTCCGAGTGTGGGCGTTGCGGGGCTCACCCTCGGCGGTGGTGTCGGTGTCTTGGCGCGTCGCTACGGGCTGACCTGCGACAACCTCGTCGAGACGACGACGGTGCTCGCCGACTCGACGGTTCTGACGGTGAACGACGCCACTCACCCCGAACTCCTGTGGGCCCAGCGTGGAGGTGGCGGGGGCAATTTCGGGGTGACGACGCAACTGACCTATCGAACCTACGACGTCCCCCCGCTGGCCCTCTTCAGTCTGCACTTTGACTGGGCCGCGGCCCGCGACGTCCTGATGGCGTGGATGTCGTGGGTGCCCCAGCAGAGCGACGACCTCTGGGCGAACTGCCTCCTCGAGAGCGCGGGCACCGACGGACTGGGGGTCTCGGTCAGTGGCGTCTGGTGCGGGTCCGCGTCGAGCCTCGACCGGCTCCTCGACTCCTTCGTTGCCGTCACGGGTGCGACGCCGACTTCACGCTTCGTCGGCGGCGACGACTATCTCGCCGCCATGGCGATCGAGGCCGGGTGCAGCTCGCTATCGATCGCCGCGTGCCACTTGAGCGGCGAGGGCGCGGGTGTTCTCAGTCGCGCGGCCTTTCACGCCAAGTCAAGCTTCGTCGTCGCCCCGTGGAGTGCCGCGCGAGTGGAGAACGCACTGAGTTCGCTCGAGGAACTCGCCGGTCGCGCCCCGGATCTGGGGGCCGCAATCGCCTTTGACGCTCTGGGCGGCGCGGTGTCACGCGTGGGACCCGACGAGACCGCCTACGCCCACCGCTCCGCCATCGCCGACATCCAGGCCACGCACTCGTGGTCCACCTACTCAGCGTCCTCGCAGATCGCCGCCGGTGACGGGTGGCTGCGCGAACTCGCCCAGCGCGTCTTCGAGCCGGCAGACGGCGCGTACGTCAACTACATCGACCCCACCCTCGACGGCTGGCTCGAGGCCTACTACGGCGACCACGTCGCGCGCCTCAGTCGGGTGAAGGGCTGGGCCGATCCCGACGACGTCTTCCACTTCGCCCAATCGATCCCGCTCCGAGCGGCGTCACATGCCTGACGAGCACATCCCACACATGTCCGGGGAGCGAGCGGCGGCCATCGCGCGATGGCACGACGACGCCTACGCCGCCATGACGCGAGAGGCCGGAACCGGCCAGCGCTTCGCGTACATGGGACTCGACCTCTGGGTGCCGGCGAACGTCCAGCCCATCACGGGCATGTCGCATCTCCTGGGCGCGCACGTCCTCTCAGAGACTCGCCCTGACGATCACGTGCTCGACATGGGAACCGGCTGTGGCGTGAACGCGCTCCTCGCCGCCCGCGTCGCCTCCCGGGTGGTCGGCGTTGACAACAACGCCTCCGCCGTCGAGTCCGCGGCGGCGAACGCGCTCGCGAACGGTCTCGGCGATCGGGTCGAGTTTCGCCACTCGGATGTCTTCAGCGAGGTGCCCGAGACCTTCGATCTGGTCATCTTCGATCCGCCGTTTCGCTGGTTCCCCGCCCGTGACCTCCTCGAGAGCGCGATC
>JAJXXB010000177.1 GCA_021781315.1 Actinomycetes bacterium
GCGCACGCGCCTGGCCGGTGTGTTGAGCGAGTTCAGCCGATGGGTCGACACCGCGTTCCACGTCAGCGAGACCTCTCGCCCCGCTGCGTCGGCCAGCCCGCCCGCGCCGCCCGCGCCGCCCGCGCCACCCGTTCCCAGTGCGTCGCCGAGTGCCCCGCCGCCCGCGCCGAGCGCGAGCGTGCGCGAGGTCCCTGCGCCCACCGACAACGCCGGCCCCGCGACCGCGCCGCAGCAGACGATCGGACAGGTTCTCAACTTCGAACCCCGCGAGGATCGCTCCTGATCGAGCGCGTGACTGCTAGGGTGCGGCGCGCACTCTAAACCAAGGAGTTTCCATGCCCTCGAGCGCCCGCCCCAAGGCTCCCGTGAAGAAGTCCCCCGTCAAGAAGACGGCCGCGTCCGCCAAGGCCACGTCAAAGACGGCCAAGGCCCCCGCGAAGAAGGCCCCCGCGAAGAAGGCGCCGGCCAAGAAGGCGGCTCCCAAGGCCCCGGCGAAGAAGGTGACGGCCAAGAAGCCGTCGGTTCCCGCGAAGAAGGCGCCGGCCAAGGCCACGGCGAGCTCGCGTGCCGCGGCCGCCGCCAAGGCCGCCGAGGCCAAGGCGAAAGCCCTCGCCGCCGCCAAGGCCAAGAAGGAGAAGGAAGCCGCCGCCAAGGCCGCCGCCAAGGCCAAGGCCGCCGAGGCCAAGGCCAAGGCCCTCGCCGCGGCGAAGGCCAAGAAGGAGAAGGAGGCCAAGGCCAAGGCCGACGCCAAGGAGCGTGAACTCCAGCGCAAGGCCCGTGAGAAGGCCGCCGCGGAGGCAAAGAAGCAGCGCGAGATCGACGCCAAGCGTCGCGCGCTCGAAGCGGAGAAGGCGCGCAAGCAGCGCGAGATCGAGCGACGCCACCACGAGGAGTTGAAGCGCCAGGAGCGCCGTGAAGCCGAGGAGCGAAAGCGCCAAGAGGCCCTCGAGCGCAAGATGCACTCCAAGCCCTACGCCGACGACGCGGCCTTCTTGGCCGAGGTGCGCGAGGCGCTGATCGAGGCTCGGGCGGTCACCGCCGCCCAGATCACGGTGAGCGAGACCGAAGCCGACGAGATGCTCGTTGACCGCGAGCGACTCGAGTACGACGACGAGGACGGCTCGAGTGTCGCCTCGGACATCCAGCGTGACCAGCTCAAGGAGTTCGCGGCCGCCCTGCGCACGAAGATCGACGAGATCGACGTGGCCCTGGCGCGCGTGGACGACGGCAGCTACGGGCGCTGTGACGAGTGCTACGAACCCATCTCCAAGGCCCGTCTCCTCGCGCAGTTGCCGGTGTTCACCTGCGTGTCGTGTCGCGCCGCGGTCTAGACCTGCGCGTCAACAACGCCGTCGTGGCGACGGCCCTCATCGTGACCGCGGCCGACGCCCTCACCAAGGCCTGGGCGCGACACGCGTTGTCCACCCACGACGTCCACGTGGGCGGACTGATCTGGCTACGTCTCGCCTACAACCAGGGAGTCTCGTTCTCCTTTGGCCGCTTCGGGACACTCACCACGATCGTCACGGTGGTGGTCGCCCTCGTCCTCGCTGCGGTCGCGATGCGCGCGCGCCCCGGCGTGTCCTCGGTGGGATTTGGCCTCTTGATCGGCGGAGGTGTGGCCAACGTCATCGATCGGCTGTCGGCGAGCCCCCACGTGGTCACCGACTTCGTGGCGGTGGGATCATTCCCGGTCTTTAACCTGGCCGACGCATCGATCACCGTCGGTTTCATCGTGCTGCTGGTGGCGGTGCTGACCGGTGAGAGGTTGATCACGTGAGCGACGAGGACGAGACCGAGGTTCTCGAGCTGGTGGTCCCCGAGACCCTCGTGGGCTGGCGCGTGGACCGCGCACTGGCGATGCTCACGGGTCGCTCGCGCGCCGAGACCCTGCGCCTCGTCGAGGCGGGACTGGTGACGTTGGGTGGGCGCGTGCTCACCAAGGCGGCGACGCCACTCGAGTCCGGCCAGCACCTCGAAGCGGTGATCCCTCCGCTACCCAGCGGCAAGGTCGAGCCCGATCCCGCGGTCGAGGTGGACGTCGTGCTCGAAGACGACGATTTTGTCCTGGTGAACAAGAGGCCCGAGCAGGTCGTCCACCCCGGCGCGGGACAGACGACGGGCACGCTGGTGGCCGGGCTCCTAGCGCGATACCCGGAGCTGGCCGAGCTCGTCGAGTTGGGGCTGTGCGAGGCGCCGCGGCCCGGGATCGTGCATCGCTTGGACAAGGGGACTTCGGGGCTGCTCGTGGTGGCGCGCTCTCCCGAGGGATACGCCTCGTTGTCCGCGCAGGCCTCCTCGCACACGATGGTGCGCACGTACTGGGCCATGGCCGAGGGGCACCTGAGCGACGATCGGGGCGTCATCGACGCGCCGATTGGGCGATCCCTGCGCGAGCCGACGATGATGGCGGTGCGCGCCGACGGTCGCGCGGCGCGCACGCACTACGAGGTGGTCGAGCGTCTGGACGCGCCCCACGCCGCCACGCTCGTCGAACTGCGACTCGAGACGGGGCGCACGCACCAAATCCGCGTGCACCTGGCCGCGATCGGCCACCCCGTGGTCAACGATCAGCGTTACGGGCACCGCCGCGAGCGCCGGCTCGCCGAGGGGCGATTCTTCCTGCACTCGCGATCGCTCTCGCTGCGCCACCCGCGCACCGACGAGGTTGTCAGCGCGGTCGCGACACTGCCCGATGACCTGCGCGCCCTGGTGGGCGGGACGGGCTGGGCCTAGGCGACGTCGTGGGCCGCGACGACGCTCTCGTCGTCGCGCAGCAGGGCCAGGGCCTCTTCCTCGGCCCGGCGCACTCGTCGCACGCCGATGTCGAGCTTGTTGGCCGTCGCCTGCAGCGACAAGGGCGTCGACCCGTTGAGCCCGAAGCGAAGGTTCAGCACCTCGCGCTGGAGGTCGTTGAGCCGGTCGAGAGCGCCGTGGAGCTGGTCGTCGAGCATGGTCTGCTCGATCTCGCCGACCCAGTCGTGCTGGCTCGGTGCGACCAGGTCGCCCAGGGTCGTCGCCGAGTCGGAGGACGCCGGCTGGTCCAGGCTGGCGGTGACCCCGGCCAGGCCGTGCAGGTTCTCGCGCTCGGCCTTGGACATGCCCGTCGCCTCGGTCAGCTCGTCGTCGGTGGGCTTGCGCCCAAAGAGTGACGTCAACTCGGCTGTCGTGGCCTCGAGGCGCTGGAGCTGCTCGCCGACTTCGAGGGGGATGCGAATGGTGCGACCGTGCTGCTGGACGGCGCGCTGGAGGGCCTGGCGGATCCACCACGTGGCGTAGGTCGAGAACTTGAAGCCGCGTTCCCAGTCGAACTTCTCGACCGCGCGCAGCAGGCCGAACGTGCCCTCCTGGACGAGGTCGATCATCTCGACGCCGCGGTCCTGGTAGCGGCGGGCCCAGTGCAGCACCAGGCGCAGGTTCGCCGCGACCATCTGCTTCTTGGCCTCTTCGTCGCCGGCCGTGACGCGCTTGGCGAGTTCGACCTGCTCGTCGTAGTTCGGCATGGGGTAGCGGTCGAGGTCGCGCATCAACAGACCCAACATGTCGTTGGTGTTTACTGCGCTTCGACGGACTGTCGTCATGGCCCCTCCTCGCTGGTGGCACGGGTCCGCGGGTATTTCTCCTACGGACGCATAACTAATTTACCACGCCCGCGCGTCTCGATCAAGGCATTGCGGCGCTGTGGGTGCGCCGCAGCGGGGCGTTGCCGCGCACCTGATCAACCATGTCGGCCAGTGTGAAGCTGGCGAGGTGTTCGCGCATGTGCGCGCCCACGTCGGCCCAGACCGCGCGCAGGACGCACTGGCCCTCGTGGTCGCAGGCGCCGTCGGCGTGGGGTTCGCCGAAGTCCCCGGCCACGATCGGTCCATCCACGGCGGCGACGACCTCGGCCAGGGTGATCGCCTCGGCGCTGCGGGCCAGCACGTAGCCCCCACCGACGCCGCGCTTGGACTGGACCAGACCGACGCTCTTGAGAGTGAGGAGGATCTGCTCGAGGTAGGGCTGGGGCAGTCCGGTGCGTTCGGCCAGGTCGCGAACGGAAACCGGCGTCGTGCGGTTATCGCGCAGCGCGAGGCTGAGCAACGCGCGACTCGCGTAGTCCCCGCGGGTGGAAACTCTCACGTAGGAAGTCTAGTGACGGGCCCTGACCAGGGTTGGCCGATGACCGGCCCCGCGTCTGGCACACTGCGTAGGTGGAAGAAGAGCGAAACGAGAACGTGTCGGTCAATCCCGACCAGGTCCTGTCACCGGGAGAGAACACCGAATCGACCGAGGAGACGGTCGACGAGACCACGGACTTCATCAGCCAGCCGGCCAAGGTGATGCGCATCGGCTCGATGGTCAAGACCCTGCTCGACGAGGCGCGCAGCGCACCTCTCGACGAGGCGGGTCGGGGACGGCTGCGCGAGATCTACGAGACCTCCATTCGCGAGCTCTCGAGTGCGCTGTCGCCGGACCTCTCGGGCGAACTGGCGCGCATGGCGCCGCCCTTTGTCGAGGGGGTGCCCACCGAGTCCGAGCTGCGCATCGCCCAGGCCCAACTCGTGGGCTGGCTCGAGGGCCTCTTCCACGGCATCCAGGCCTCCCTCTTCGCCCAACAGGCCGCGGCGGCCGCCCAACTGGAGAAGATGCGCGATCGAGCGTTGAACTCCGGGGGCAGCGACCCGCGCGCGGGCACCTACCTCTAGGGGTGGTGGTGAGAGCGCGTCGCGTACGCGGCGTCGGACGAGGCGCGGCGGGTTCGTGATGGGCGACGGCTTCGTTCACCTGCACAACCACACCGAGTACTCGATGCTCGACGGTGCCGCGCGCATCGAGGAGATGGTCCTCGCCGCCAAAGCCGACGGTCAGAACGCCATCGCCATCACCGATCACGGGAACCTCTACGGGGTCATCGACTTCTACCAGAGCGCGCGCAAGCACGGGGTCACGCCGATCCTCGGGCTCGAGGCGTACATGGCCGCCTCGAGCCGCTTCGACCGACCGCCGCGGCGCGGCAAGATCGACGACACCGGAGGAGAGACCGAGGGCGGCCAGAAGCTCTACCACCACCTGACGTTGCTCGCCGAGACCAACGAGGGCTACCGCAACCTGCGCGAGCTCTCCTCGATGGCCTACCTCGAGGGCTACTACTACAAGCCCCGGGTCGACTGGGAACTGCTCGAGCGCTACGGCACGGGCCTGATCGCGACCTCGGGTTGCCTGGGCGGCGTCGTCCTCCAGGCCCTCGTCCGCGACGACTACGACAAGGCGCGCGACCTCGCGGCGCGACTGCAGGGCATCTTCGGTCGCGACAACTTCTTCATCGAGCTCCAGGACCACGGACTCGCCGAGCAGACCCGCACCAACCCCCAGCTGGTGCGCATCGCGCGAGAGTTGAACGCGCCGCTGCTCGCCACCAACGACCTGCACTACGTGCGCCACGGCGACGCCGAGATGCACGACGCGCTGCTGTGCATCGGCACGGGATCCCTGGTGGCCGATCCCGACCGGTTCCGCTTCGCCAGCGACCAGCACTACCTCAAGAGCGCCGCTGAGATGCGCTACCTCTTTCGCGAGCTGCCCGAGGCGTGCGACAACACGCTGGCCATCGCCGAGCGCGTCAACGTCACCATCGAGTTCGACAACGACGCGCTGCCCGAGTACCCAATCCCGCCCGAATTCGCCGGCGCCACCCACAAGGAGGGTGCCAACGCCCTGCTGCGCGAGCTGTCGATGCGCGGCGCGCGCGATCGCTACGGTGACGTGCTCTCGCGCGAGGTGCTCGATCGACTGGACTACGAGCTCGGCGTCATCGCCGACATGGGCTTTTCGGACTACTTCCTCGTTGTCTGGGACCTCATCCGCCACGCCCGCGAGCGCGGGATCCGCGTGGGCCCGGGCCGCGGCTCGGCCGCGGGGTGCTGCGTGGCCTACTGCCTGCGCATCGTCGACC
>JAJXXB010000088.1 GCA_021781315.1 Actinomycetes bacterium
GTGGGCAGGGTCACGAAGCGCAACGTCTGCAGACCCGTCGCGCCGAGGTCGGCGGAGGCCTCGAGCTGGCTGTTCGAGGTGCGCCGCAGTCGGGCGATGACGTTGTTGTAGATCACGACGATACAGAAGGTCGTGTGACCGATGATGATCGTCCACACCGAGAGGGTGATCCCCGCCCATTGGAACGCCGAGTTGAGGGCCACGCCTGTGATGATGCCGGGCAGTGCGATGGGTAGCACCAGCAAGAGCGACACGTAGTCGCGCCCGAAGAAGCGCGCCCGGTGCACGCCGAAGGCGGCGAGGCTACCCAGGACCAATGCGAGCGCCGTCGCCGCCACGGCGGCCTTCAAGGAGAGCACGAAGGCCGAGCGCACCGCGGCGTCGTGCCAGGCCACGCTGTACCACGAGAGCGTCCAGTGACGGATCGGCCAGGTCTCGACGATCGACTTGTCGAAGCCGAAGAGGATGATGATCACAATCGGCGCGAAGAGGAAGAATAAGACGCCGGCGACCCAGATCCACAGTCCGGCGCGCGCGGGGCTCGGGCGTCTCATAGGGCCTCGAAGGCGCCCATGCGCTTTGCGACGCCGAGGTAGACGCCCATGATCAGGATCGGCACCACCGACAGGGCGGCCGCCAGTGGCAGGTTGCCGCCCGAGAGCAGGTTCTCGTAGATCGCGTTGCCAATCAGCGTCGAGTTGGCGCCGCCCACGATCAGAGGCGTCACGTAGTCGCCGAGCGTGAGAGAGAAGGTGAAGATGGACCCCGCGACGAGCCCGGGCAGCGCGAGGGGCAGCACCACGCGCACGAACGTCTGGCGCCACGGCGCGCCGAGGTCGTCCGAGGCGTCGAGCAGCGAGGTCGGGATCCGCTCGAGCGCGCCGTAGATGGGCACGATCATGTAGGGCAGCCAGATGTAGGAGAAGGCCACCCACATCGCGGCGTTGGTGAACCCCAGGTTGGGATCGGGCAGGCCCAGGCGACTGAAGGCCCAGTTCAACGCGCCGCCCTTTTCCAGGATCGAGATCCAGGCGTAGACCTTGGCGAGGTAGCTCGCCCAGAGGGGCAGAAGCACGGCGACGAGCAGCAGGCGCTGGACGCGGCGCGTCGCCACGCGGGCCATCGCGTAGGCGAAGGGAAAGGCGATGACGGCGTCGGTGATCGTGACGAGCACCGCGAGGACGATGGTGCGCAGGATGATCCCGGGATAGGCCCCCGCCACGATCTGGGAGTAGTTGGCGCCGGTGACGTGGTGGTCGATCTGCAGGGTGAAGCCGTTGATGCTCCACAGCGAGGTGAGCAGCATCAGAGCGAGCGAACTCAGGTAGATGACGAGGAACCACAGCAGCGGCGGCGAGAGCAGGAACGCGGTGCGCCAGCGAAGACGGGCCGACGCTGAAAGATGGAGGGAACGGGTCCCTCCATCTTTCAGCGGCACTTCGAGCGAGGTCATCCCGTTATCTGGGTCCAGGCGTTCGTCCACTCGGTGTAGGGGACACAGTTGTTCTGGCCGTTGCCGCACTGGGCGAGCGGGGTCTTCCAGAACTTGATCGTCTTGAAGTACGAGTCCGGCTGGTCGGCGTGATAGCCCGCGCACGATCCGGCCTGGAGCTTGTTCATGATCGGACAAGCCAGCGAGTTGGCCGGCGTCTCACCGAAGCTGACGGCCTGCTCGGCCTGGACCTGGGCGGTGGAGACCCACTGCATCCACTTGTAGGCGCAGTTCGGGTGCGGGGCCTTCGCCGCCAGCAGCCACGAGTCGGCCCAGCCGGTCGCGCCCTCGGAGGGAATCGTGTCGGCGACCTTGGCGCCGTTGCCCTTCAGGGTGATCGTCTGGTACGGCCAGGCCGCGCCGAGGGTCGTGGTGCCACTCTGGAAGAGGTTGATCTCGTCACTGGCGAGGTTCCAGTACTTGGCGATGAGGGGCTTTTGGGCCTTCAAGAGGTTCACCGCCGCGTTGAACTGGGTCTGGGTCAGCTCGTAGGGGTCGGTGATGTGCAGGCTGGGCTTGGCCTTGGCCAGGTAGAGCGCCGCGTCGGCGATCTGGATCGGGTTGTTCGGCACGGTGATCTTGCCCTTGTACTTCGGGTTGTAGAGCACGGACCACGACGTGGGCGCCTTGGGGAAGGCCTTGGTCGAGTACAAGAGGACGTTGGGGCCGAACTGCAGGCTCACGCCGTAGTGGATGCCGTTGATCGTGTTGAAGCTCGGCGCCTTCAGGAAGGGCCGGAACTGGTTCCAGGCCGGGATCAGCTTCATGTTGACGGGCTTCACGTCGCCGCCGTAGATGAGGCGCAGGTCCGCGTCGCCCGAGGCCGACACCAGGTCGTACTGTCCACCGCCGCCGTTGTTCATCAGTGAGACCATCTCGCCCGAGGACCCGGCGTACTTCGCGTTCACGACGCAGCCGGTCGCCTTGGTGAAGGGCTTGACCCACTGGGGCTGGGTGTAGCCCTCCCAGGCGATGAGGTTCAACTTGCCCTCGCCCTTGCCGACCGACTTCTGCGGCGCGATGCCCGCGGTCGGGACGCTGAGCCCCGACGACGCGCCCGCTCCGTTAGAGATGGTCGCGAATCCCAGGCTCATCACGATCAGTGCGGCGAAGGAACTCCCCGCCTTGCGAATCAGACTGCCGTGAGCTGCACTCTTCATACTTCCCCCCACTGTGTTCATTTGGTGCCTCAGACTAGTTCTCGCTCGAGATCCAATGCGTCGGCGTGGCGCCACGCGACGCTGACCGCGTCGCCCGCGGCGAGAGCCGGTCCCGACCCCGTCGCGGTGTCATTCGTGCGCAACGCGGTGACTTCCTCGCCCGACTCGAGGCGCACGCTGAGACGCGTCATCATGCCGAGATAGACGACGTCGATGACGGTGCCCGACTCCATAGCGCTGTCCGCTGGCGCGGTCGCGCCGCGCTCGAGAATGCGCAAACGCTCGGGGCGCACCAGGCGCGCGTGCCCGTCGCGCACCAGCACGTTGGAGGTGCCAATGAAGCCCGCCACGAAGGCCGAGGCCGGGTGTTCGTAGATCTCGCGGGGCGTGCCGACCTGTTCGATCACGCCCTTGTTCATGATGGCGATGCGGTCGCTCATCGCCATCGCCTCCTCCTGGTCGTGGGTGACGAAGAGGAACGTGATGCCCAGGCGCCGCTGGATCGCCTTGAGCTCGACCTGCATCTCCTGGCGCAGCTTGAGATCGAGCGCGCCGAGGGGCTCGTCGAGCAAGAGGACCTTGGGCTCGTTCACGATCGCGCGCGCGAGCGCCACGCGCTGGCGCTGGCCGCCGGAGAGCTGGGCCGGGCGCCTCTCTTCGAAGCCCTCGAGTCGCACCATCGCGAGCACCTCGCGCGCGCGGCGCGCTCGCTCGGCGCGCGGCACCTTGGCCACGCGCAGCCCGTACTCGACGTTGGTCAGCACGTCCATGTGCGGAAAGAGGGCGTAGTCCTGAAACACGGTGTTGACGGGGCGCAGGTGCGCCGGACGCTGGGTGACGTCCTCGCCGTAGAGCATGATCGTGCCCCGGTCGGGGCTCTCGAAGCCGGCCACCATGCGAAGGATCGTGGTCTTGCCCGAGCCCGAGGGGCCGAGCATCGTGAAGAACTCGCCGTCGCGGATCTCCAAGTTGATGTCGTGCAAGACGGCCGTGTTCGCGAAGGACTTCGCCACGCCACGAAGGTCGATTGCCAGTGGGCTGTCCATCTTTCCCCTCACGTCGCCCTCGCGACGAATGGTCGCCACGATATCAGCGCGACGCCACCATCCACCAAGGCGGCGCCGGACCCGGTGACGCTCGACCTCGAGCGGCCATGGACGCGGTGCGCGGGGACCGTTAGCGTGTGGTCATCGACGCCGCCACCATCCCCCGTACGCCCCGTGACCTGTGGGAATGGGCCCACACGCACCAGGGACGCAAGATGATCCGCTACACCAGCGTGTCGGTCGTGACGACGATCGTGTCCTTCGTGACGATCGCGATCGTCTTCGGCACCAACATGACTGCGAACGAGGTCCTCGCCACCGCGATCGGCAACCTGGTGGCGGCGATCCCGGCCTACTACTTGCACCGGTCCTGGGTGTGGGGCAAGCACGGCCGCAGCCACCTGGTCAAGGAGGTCCTGCCCTTTTGGGTCATGGTGGTCTTGGGCATCGGGGTCTCCACGCTCGGTGCCATGGGCGTGCGCCATCTGGTGAACACGCATCACTGGTCGCACCTGCTCGACACGTTCCTGGTGTCCTTCGCCAACATCGTCAGCTTCGCCGTCTTCTGGGTCCTGAAGATCATCCTCTTCAACCGGATCTTTCGCGTCGACACCGTCGCCGACTTCGACGCGCACCTGGCCGAGGAGGAGAGCCAGGAACTGCCGTAGGGCCGAGGGTCCCACTCATCGCGGTGTCGACGCGGCCTTCGAAGTATGTGCAATGAGATGGTGAAATGCTCACTTCACAACAAGCGTTGACAATCGGCACGATCGGTGCTCTAATCACCCGGTTCGGCGATCTTCGTTGGACCGAGGGAGGGGCATCATGGCGGACGACACTCAGGACACGGCCGACGAGGTAACGGGCGACCAGCTCGACGCGGACCTGGAGCTCGAGCAGGCCGACACGGACGACGTGGTCGGCGGGATGCACCCACCCCTCTGATCCGCCCGGGTGGACCAGGTTCACCCGTCAACGATTCGAGAATCATCCAGCCACGGGCGGCGCACGTCGCCCGTGGCGGTGACGCCGACGAACCGCGCCAGGGTGCTGAGCGAATTCTCAGTAGTTGAGAATGAGGCATCCTCGATAATGAGTGAATCACTCGCCGTGTGCCGACTGGAGTCTCGCGAGAATCTATACAGGACGTTTCGTCGTCTCGGATTCACAACTTCTCGTTGACAATGGGCGTCGTCAGTGGTCTAATGACGTCATTCGGTGACACGCGCCGGATTCATAGGAGGAGGGGCACACCATGGCAGAAAAGGACGCACAGGACACCGCCGAGGACACCACGGAGCTTGACACGGACCTCGTACTCGAGAAGTCCGACACCGACGGTGTCGTCGGCGGGTTCATGATGGAATAATTCTGCGAGGTGGCGGCCGGTCGATTCGTCGCCGTGCCACCCAGTCCAGAAGTCACAGCCCCCGTGCCGACCGGCGTCGCCTCGCGTCGTCGAGAGGCACGGGGGCTGTGACATTCCGATCACCGACAGAGCGGCCCATTCGTCCGTCGCTCGTCGTCCACGCCTACCGTTACCGATGACGAAGGAGCGAATGTGACATCCGGGGCTGCCCAGTCGGGCACGCACGCGATTCCCGACGGCGTCCTCGTGACCGTGGGCGACACCGCGATCTCCTATCGCGACGTCGCGCTGGCCGGCTACTTCACCGGCGAGTGGGGCGCTTTGGTCCAGCGCTGCGCCGACGGCCTGCGCCGCGACGCCGCGGCGAGCGTCCCCGCCGAGGACCTGCGCACGGCGGCCGAGCGCTTCCGGCGCCAGCGCCGCCTGGCTTCGAGCCACGACCTGCACGCCTGGCTCGACGAGCGCGACCTCTCCTTTTCCGACTGGGAGGGGTACCTGCGCCGTGACCTCCTCTCGTCGGACTCGACGACGCCTCTCGACGCGGCCGCCGGCCCGGACTCTGACTTCGCGAGTGCGCTGCGCGCCGACGCCTTCTGCGCGGGCTTCTGGTCCGAGGTCGGCGCCCGCGTCGTGTCCTGGGCCGTGGCCGCAACGCTCGCGGCGAGCGACGCCGACGAGGTCGATCTCGCACGCGTGCGCGACGAGGTGGCCAACGATCCCGTGGCGCCCTTCGCCGGGCTCGACGAGTGGGTCGACGAACGCGCCGCGCTGCTGGGGCGCTGGCTCGCGGCCTACCAGAGCCTCGACGACGCCGTGGCCAACGACGCGGCACTTTCAGCCACGCTCACCGAGGACTGGTCGAAGTGGAGCATCCTCACGATCGACTCGTGCGCGGTGGCGAGCGAGTCGGCGGCTCGCGAAGCGATCTCGTGCTCGAACGACGACAACATGGAACTCGAGGAGATCGCCCGACGCGCGCACTCGCGCATCGAGCACCGCCGGGTGCGATCGGGCGATCTCACCGACGGCCTCGCGCCGCTGTTGCTGTCAACGCCCCTCGGCGAGGCGGTCGGTCCGCTGCGCCTCGGCGGGGAGTGGTCGGTCGTCTGGGTGCGCGAGCGCGCGGCGGCCTCCCTGGAGGATCCGACGGTGCGCGCCCACGCCACCGCGACGCTCGTCGACGCCGCGGTGGCCAACGCCGCGAAGGGATTGGTCACGTGGCGAGCACCGAGGTGAGTCCCATAGACGGCGTGCTCGACGAGCTCGACTACGTGTTGTTGCGCCAGGTGCCCTTCATCGCGCTCGTGCCCGACGAGCTGCGCACGCTCGTCCTGCACATGTTTCGCAAGGAGTCCTTCGCCTTCGGCGAGGAGATCTGCCGCGAGGGAGAGGTTCCCCACAGTCTCTACGTGCTCGGTTCGGGCAGCGCGCGCGTCGTCACGCGCCACGGCGAGGCCGAGGTGATGCTGGCCAGGGTGGTGCCCGGTGAGCTCTTCGGCGAGGACGCCCTCGTCGAGAGCGAGCGCCGGGTCGAGACCGTGCGCGCCAGCGAGGACGTGACCGTCTATCGCCTGGCGCGCGAGACCTTCGACGCGCTGGCCGACGAGGTCCCCGCGATCGCCGACGCCCTGCGCCGGCACATCCGCCTCGAGGAAATCCGCCGCACGCTGCGCGTCCAGCCGGCCTTCGCGACGATCCAGCTATCGGTCCTGTCGCGCTTCTTCGAAGGATTCGAGGTCCTGAACCTGCGCGCCCAGGAGATCGTCGTGTCCGAGGGATCGGCGAGCCAGGGCGTCTACGTCGTGGCCCGCGGCACCCTGGCCGTGGTGCGCGCCGACCAAACGGTGGTCGGCTATCTGCGCAGCGGTGACTGCTTCGGCGAGCGGGCCGCACTGACCGATCACGTCACCGAGGCCTCGGTCGTGGCCCAGAGCGACGTCGAGGTGATCCGCGTCGCCAACTCTGTGTTGCGCGAGCTGATGGACGCGAGCCCTCGCTTCGCGGCGCGCATGAAGGAGATGGCCGACCTGGCGAGCGCGGGACGCGAGGTCCCCGTCGAGGCGCCCGCGACACCGACCAGCGCGCCTTCGGCCGCGCTCTCGGCCACCGACGCCGCCATCGCCCAGGGCAGCGCGCCCCTGCGGTCGAGCGCGCGCGAGGGGCGGCGCGCCACACGCTTCCCCTTCGTCGCCCAGTTCGACGAGTCCGACTGCGGTGTCGCGTGCCTGGCCATGGTGTCGCGCCACTTCGGGCGCAAGGTCTCCACCGCCTTCTTGCGCGACGCCGCCGGCACGGGCGTCCAGGGGACCTCGCTCACGGGGATCACCCAGGCCGGTCGGGCCGCCGGGCTCTCGGTGGAGCCGGTGCACGCCTCGGCCGAGCGCCTCGACGAGTACCAGCTGCCCGCGATCGTGCACTACAAGGGCAACCACTGGATCGTCCTCTACGACGTCACCCCCACCCACGTCTACGTCGCCGACCCGGCGATCGGCCTGCGCCAGCTGGCGCGCGCCGACTTCGAGCGCGACTGGACGGGATACGCCGCCTTCGTGGCGCGCACCGACGCCCTCGACGAGGCCCCGGTGGACAACCTGGCCCTCGGCTGGCTGGTGCCGTTCCTCCTCGAGCAGCGCGCCGCCCTGGTGTTCTCGCTCGTGCTGGCCCTCGCGCTCGCGGGATGCGAGGTCGGCGTGCCGGTCGTGATCAACAGCCTGGTCAACTCGCTCACCTCGCGCAACGCGCTCTCGAGCGTGAACGGCGCGGGACTCGCCCTGCTGGGGCTGGTGCTCGCCGGGCTCGCCATCAGCTTCGTCGCCAACCGGGTGATCGTCAAGGTCACGATCGGCTTCGACACGCACTCGCTCGACTTTCTCACGGGCAAGCTGCTGCACCTGCCGATGAGCTACTTCGCGCGGCGCAAGATCGGCGACCTCGAGCGGCGCATCAGCGGGATGCGCATGATTCGCGTCCTGCTGATCCAAGACGGAGTCACCGCGGGCACCAACGTGCTGCTCCTCGTCGTGGCGATCGTGATGATGCTCGTCTACTCGTGGGTGCTCGGCCTCATCTTCCTCGCGGTGCTTCCCCTCTACGGGGCGGTGATGTGGTACTCGAAGACCAAGCTGCGCCCGATCTTCGCCTCGGCCGAGGAGGCCCACGGCCTCTACCAGGCCCACCAGGTGGACCTGCTGAAGGGCGTCGAGACGGTCAAGACCCTCGGCGCCGAGACGGGGCTGCAGGAGCGCATGCGCTCGTTCCTCGGCGACCTCAACTCCCAGCTGGCGCCCGCCTACCTCGCGGTGGGCCGCTACCAGACGATCGCGACGGCCCTCACCCTCGCCACCTACGCGTTCTTCGTCTACCTGGGAGCCCTCTTCGTCCACGGACATTCTCTCAGCCTCGGGCGCTACGTGGCCTTCATGTCGCTCGTGCTCATCGCCACGGCGCCCATCCTCGGGCTGCTGCTCTTCTGGGACGACATGCAGAACTCGACGGTGCTGCTCGCGCGCATCCACGACGTCCTGGTCCAAGAGCCCGAGCAGGGATCTGAGGACGCCTCGCTGCTCGCGGTGCCGACCCTGCACGGCGAGATCTCCCTGCGCGACGTCGAGTACAGGCCCCACGGCAGCGACCGGGCGATCCTGTCCAACATCAACCTCGAGATCCCCGCCGGCTCGACGGTGGCGCTGGTGGGACGTTCGGGCTGTGGCAAGTCGACGTTGCTGCGCCTGCTCGCCGGCCTGATCACGCCGACGTCGGGATCGATCAGCTACGACGGCGTCGACATCGCCGACGTGCGCCTCCAGGCCCTGCGCGCGCGCATCGGCTACGTCTTGCAGGCCCCCTACGTCTTCGACGCGACAGTGGCCGAGAACATCGCCTTCGGCAGCCCCGACATCGACCCCGACGCGCTGCGCCGCGCGGCCCAGATCGCCGACGTCGACACCTTCGTCGACCTGTTGCCGCTGGGATTCGACACGCGCATCGGCGAGGGCGGCATGACGCTCTCGGGCGGCCAGGCCCAGCGCATCTCCATCGCGCGCGCCCTCTACCGCGACCCGCCGGTCATCTTCTTCGACGAGGCGACGAGCGCGCTCGACGCCGAGAGCGAGCAGACCATCAAGCGCAACATGGACACGCTCTCCAAGGGCCGCACCACCTTCATCGTCACCCACCGCCTGGCGAGCATCCGCGACGCCGACCTCATCGTGGTGCTCGACGCCGGACGCGTCATCGAGACCGGGGACCACGCGACGCTGCTCGCCAACGACGGGCTCTACGCGCACCTCTTCCACCAGCAGTACGCCAACGCCCCTTCGGTGTAGCGGCGCGGTACCATCGGCCCATGAGCCGTCGGAGCCCCGAGTCGGGGATCGCCCTGGTCGCGACGTTGGCGGCTCTGATCATCGTGGCGATCCTCGTCGTCATCGTGCTCGCCCAGACCTCGAACCCGCCGAGCGTCTCTCTCGCGCCGGGAACCACACTCGCCGGGACCAGCGCCGGACGCGCCGCCGCCCAGGCAACCTGCGTGGCGAACTTCGAGGCGGTCGGTGCGGCGATCAACACCTACGTCACGCAGCACGGCCCGTATCCGCCCGCCGGCACCACGTGGGCGACGGCGAAGGCGAACGGACCGTTGCTGCGCGCCTGGCCGAGCCAACCGGGCTACGCGATCACCTGGAACGGCACCGCCCTGGGGGTCCGCCCGGCCCACGGGGCCGCGTCGGAAGGCTCCGACGGCGACGCCCGCCGTCACAGCGGCTGCTACGCGAACTAGTAGCCGCTGAAGGCGTTGGCCCGCTCGACGACGACCTGGCCGATGCCGACCTGCGCGTCGAGGACCAGGTGCCCGGCCGTCGCCGCGTCGACGCCCGAGGGCACCTCGACGAAGCCGCCGTTCGAATAGCCCACGGTGGGAAAGGACACCGCGCCGATGCCCACGTGGGTGCGCAGGTCGACGACCACGCGGTTGGGCACCACCACCTCGAGCATCCCCACGCCGACGCTGGCCGTCACGTCGTAGCCGCTCGTCGGGAACTTCACCGCCGAGAGGTCGATCACCGAACGTCCCACCGCGAGCGCGTAGCGGTGATCGGTCTGGGCGAGCGAGGTCGGCTGCCACAGGCGCACGCCGGTGCCGCCGCGCAGCGGCACCCCCGAGGTGACCACGTAGAGCGCCACCGCCGCGACGACGAGGACGCCCGCGCTCACGAGACCGAAGAGGAAGCGAAAGAAGATCCGTCGTAGCGATCGCCCGCCGGGCGAGCGGATCGCCATGAACGCGAGCGCCGCGAGCAGCGCGATCCACAGCACCGCGATCGCGTTGCCCGGTCCGTCGAAGCGGTGGTGGTTCGACACCAGCACGATGAGCGCGACGATCACCGCGACGAGCAGGATCGACGACGAGCGCGTCATCGCGCGCAGCGACGTCGGCGCCGTGGCGGCGCCACCCTCGCGCCGCGGCACGAGAACCCACATCGCGAGGTAGACGACGATGCCGATCCCCCACAGGAACGCGAGGACGATGAAGCCCACGCGCACGAGATTCACGTCCACGTCGAAGCGCTCGGCGAGGCCCCCGCAGACCCCGCCGACGAGACGTGTCGATCGGCTCCGATAGAGGTGCCGGCTCGCCGGCTCGCCGGGTGGCGGGCCGTCCGGTGTGTGCTCGCTCGGTGGCTGCGCGGTGGTGTCGTCCATGGGGCCACGGTAGGAAAGCGTGGCGCGGCGCGCCATAGTGGAGAACCCTGAGGACACCCCCACCTCGCCCCCGGCGTTCAGGGTTCCCCCCTAGTGACAGCGCGACGGCGTCGTGGAAGACTTTGCGCAGTCCTCGAGAGGTGTCGATCATGCCAGTCACCGTCGCCAGTCACCCCACCCTCGGCGTGGCCCAGCGCCCGTTTCGTCGCAGCGCCTCCGGTGCCGTCCTGGGCGGCGTCTGCGCCGGTCTCGCGGTGCGCTTCGGCGTGCGCGACCAGTCCCTGCGCCTGGCCTTCGCCATCGGGGCGCTCGTCGGCGGGCTCGGTCTCGTCCTCTACGTCCTGCTCTGGCTCTTCGTGGCGAGATCCGGCGAGGACCGCTCGATCGCCGAGAACGTCGGGGCCCAGCGCAAGATGAAGTGGGCGATGCCGCTCTTCGCGGTGATCGTCACGATCGTCATCGTCTCGACGCTCCTCTCGCGTGGGACCTGGGTCCTCTCGGGCTTCGTCCCGTCGCTGATGGTCAGCTCGCTGGGGGTTCTCATCATCTGGTTCGGCTCCTCGGACGAGGAGCGGGCGTTCCTACGCTCGCTCGCCGGGGCCACGCCGGGACTCAGCGCGACGACCGTGCGCGGCTGGCGCGGGATCCTGTGGCGCGTGATTCCCGGGGTCATCTTGATCAGCGTCGGGTTCCACGTCCTCAACCACGTCGGGGGCGTCTGGAGCGCCGCGCTGCCCGCCCTGATCGGCGCGTTCGTCGTCATCGCCGGGTTGCTCGTGCTGCTCGCGCCGTGGTGGCTGCGCACGGTGCGCGACCTCACGGTCGAGCGCCGCGAGCGGATGCGCATGCAAGAGCGCGCCGCCATGGCGACCCAAATCCATGACTCGGTCCTGCAGACACTGACGCTGATCGAGCGCGCCGCCGCCAACGAGAGCGACGTCGTCCGCCTGGCCCGCGCCCAGGAGCGGTCCCTGCGCCAGTGGCTCTTCGACCCCGCCGGAGCCTCGTCGCCGACCTCCTTCGCCACGCTCGCGGCCCAGATCCAGGCCGACGTGGAGGACGCCTACGGCGTGCGCATCGAGCTCGTGGTGGTCGGCGACTGCGAGGTCGACGACCGCGCCCTGGCCCTGCTCGGCGCGGCCCGCGAAGCCACGGTGAACGCCGCCAAGTGGTCCGGGGCTACCTCGATCTCCCTGTACGCCGAGGTCGAACCGGAGAGGATCTCGGCCTACGTGCGCGACCTCGGTCGGGGATTCGACGTCGACGAGGTCGCCCCCGACCGCAAGGGCATCGAACTGTCCATCCGCGGCCGCCTCGAGGCGGTCGGCGGACGCGTCACCATCCGCACCGAGGTGGGCTCGGGCACCGAGGTCGAGCTCGTGCTCGCCCGGAGCCACTCGTGAGCCCCACCGTCTTCCTGGTCGATGACCATGAGCTGATCCGCGCCGGCATCCGCGCCGAGCTCGCCGGGGAGCTGACGATCGTCGGCGAGGCCGACGACGTCGACGTGGCCATCGAGATGATCCTCGAGCGCGCCCCCGACGTGGTGCTGCTCGACGTGCACATGCCCCGCGGCGGCGGCTTGCGGGTCCTGCGCGAGGTCCACGCGACGAGCCCCGCAACCCACTTCCTCGCGCTCTCGGTCTCCGACGCGGCCGAGGACGTCATCGCGATCGTGCGCGCGGGCGCGCGCGGTTACGTCACCAAGAACATCTCGGGCGTCGACCTCGCCGACGCGATCCGCCGCGTGGGCGCGGGCGACGTCGTCTTCTCGCCGCGACTGGCCGGCTTCGTGCTCGACGCCTTCGCGAGCAGCGACCCGGCGGCCTACCCCGAGGCCGTCGTCGACGCCGAGCTCGACCAGCTGACCCCGCGCGAACGCCAGGTGCTGCGCCTGATCGCGCGCGGCTACTCCTATCGCGACATCGCGACCGAGCTGACCATCTCGATCAAGACGGTCGAGAGCCACGTCTCCTCGGTGCTGCGCAAGCTCCAGCTCTCCAATCGCCACCAGCTCACCAACTGGGCGAGCGAACGCAACCTCTAATCGCCGCGCCCGAAGTCGAAGACCGACTGGTCGAAGGCGCTGTAGGCCTCGTAGTCGAGCAGCTCGTAGAGCTCTCGACGCGTCTGCATCTCGCCGATCAGCGCGGCGAGCGAGCCGTCGGCGCCGAGGACGTCGAGAGCCCGATCGGCGGCGCCCATGGCCAGTCGCAGCAGCGAGACGGGAAAGATCACCATGTCGACGCCGAGGTCGCCCATCTGACGCACGCTCAGTGCCTCGCCCTTGCCGAACTCGGTCATGTTGGCCAGTATCGGCACGGGAATCGCCGCGCGCAGCGCGGCGAACTCCTGGGCCGAGAGCAGCGCCTCGGGAAAGATCGCGTCCGCGCCGGCGTCCACGTAGGCGCGGGCGCGCGCGATGGCCGCGTCGAGTCCCTCGAGCGCGCGCACGTCGGTGCGCGCGACGACGAGGAAGTTGGGATCGCGTCGCGCATCGCGGGCCGCGCGCACGCGCCGGGTGGCCTCCTCGAGACCCACCACCGCCTTGCCGTCGAGGTGTCCGCAGCGCTTGGGGTTGACCTGGTCCTCCAGGTGTAGCCCGGCCACCCCGGCGTCTTCGAGGGACGCCACGGTGCGCGCGACGTTCATCGGTTCGCCGAATCCCGTGTCGGCGTCGACGATCACCGGCAGGTTGGTCACCCGCGCGATCTGTTGGCTGCGCAGGGCGACCTCGGAGAGCGTCGTGAGTCCCACGTCGGGCAGTCCCAGGTCGGCCGCGAGCACCGCGCCGGAGACGTAGACGCCCTCGAAGCCCTTCTTCTCGATGAGCATCGCCGAGAGGGGGTTGAACGCGCCGGGCAGGACCAGGATCTCGTCCACGGCGAGGCGCGCGCGCAGCGCCGCGCGCTTCTCGGCGGGCGTCGTCGTCGCGTGCAACATCAGATGATCCCGTACGTCGGCGCGAGGTCGGCGAGAGCGCCGGGGGCCGTGAAGGAGAGCTCCGCGAGCTCGTCGCCCGACAGTGCGGGCAGTCGTTGGGCGACGTCGAGGAAGCGCTCGATCTCCTCGCCCTCGAGCACGCCGGCGGCGAGCGAGCGGAACTTCGACACGTAGTCCGCGCGCGCGAAGGGCGCCGCCCCGAGCGGGTGGGCGTCGGGCACCGCGATCTCGGCGACGACGCTCGAGCCGTCGACGAGGCGGGCCTCCAGGCGACCCCCGAAGGCCTTCTCGGCGGGGTCGACGGACAGGTAGCGGCGGCTCCACTCGGGGTCCTCGACGGTGCGGACCTTGTGCCAGAGGGCGACCGTGTCGCGACGGGTCGCGCGCGAGCGCGCGTAGGACCTCTCGTGATGCCAGGTGCCGTCTTGGAGGGCGACCGCGAGGATGTAGGCGATCGAGTGATCCAGCGTCTCGCGCGAGGCGTTCGGATCGTTCTTCTGGGGGTCGTTCGCGCCCGAGCCGATCACCACGTGGGTGTGGTGCGAGGTGTGCAGGACGATCTCGACCACGTTGGCCGGATCCCTCAGCTCGGGGTGCTCGACGTGCAGGCGCTTCGCCAGATCGATCCAGGCCTGAGCCTGGTACTCGGCCGAATGGGCCTTGGTGAAGGAGTCGAGGATCGCCCGCGTGGGTTCGCCCGGCCCGGGCAGGGAAACCTCGTAGGCGGCGGTCGGTCCGTCGAGGAGCACGGCGATCACGCCGTTGTCGCCCTCGTAGATGGGCGTCGGCGAGGTCTGGCCGCGCATCGCGCGATCGATCGCCTCGATCGCGACCTTGCCCGCGAAGGCCGGCGCGTACGCCTTCCAGGTCGAGATCTCGCCCTTGCGCGACTGGCGCGTGGCGGTCGTGGTGTGCAGGGCCTGGCCGATCGCGTGAAAGGTCACCTCGGGCGAGAGCCCCAGCAGCGCGCCCAGCCCCGCGGCGACCGAGGGGCCGAGGTGGGCCACGTGGTCGATGTGATGGCGGTGCAAACTCACGGTGCGACAGAGGTCGATTTGGACCTCGTAGGCAACGGCGATCGCGCGCACCAGGTCGGCGCCGGTGAGACCGCGACCGTGGGCGTGCTGGGCGAGAGCGAGGATCGCCGGGATGTTGTCGCCGGGATGCGCGTACTCGGCGGCGAGGAACGTGTCGTGAAAGTCGAGCTCGCGCACCGCGACGCCGTTCGCCCAGGCCGCCCACTCGGGCGAGACGCGAACGTCACCCGCGGCGAACACCGTCGCGCCCGGCGCAAGGCAATGGCGCAGCGCCATGTCGCGCGCGGCCGCGACCGGCGCGCGGCCGATCGAGGCCGCGGCCACGGCCGCGTTGTCGATCACGCGGTTGATGACCATGTCGGTGACGTCGGGCTCGGGCGCGGGCGCGCTCGCCGCCAGCTCAGCCATACGAAAGGCGAGCTGGTCCTCGCGCGCGAGGCGCTCGTCGCTGCGATGCGTACGCACCCGATACGTCGTCAGGGGATCCTCCTCGAGATGGCCGCGCTAGCGCGCTTCAGTTCCATGACCAGGGCGTCGACGTCGCGCGGGATGTCCTCGATCATCGAGGAGAGCTGGATCGCGGCCACGGTCTCGCCCTCGCGGTCAAAGACCGGCACGGCGATCGACATGGCCCCGGCCTCGCGCTGGCCCTGGCCGAAGGCGTATCCCCGCTCGCGAATCACGCGCAGGCTGTCGATGAACTCCTGACGCCCGAGCACGATGCCGCTCGCCAGGGGGATGTTGTCCACGCCCTCGAGGAGCGTTTCGAGATCCTCGGCCGAGAGCGCCGCGGCGAGCACGCGCGCCCCGCCCACCATCAGGGGCATCTGCTCGCCCAGGGGCATCTGGTAGCGCAGCGGCGGGTTGCTCGGCACGCGCAGCAGCAGCACCTGGGTCAGCTCGTAGCGCACCGAGAGCGTCGAGGTGAGCCCGGTCGAGGCGGTGACCTGCTGGAGGATCGGCTCGGCGATCTGCACCAGGGGATTGGTCAGTCGAAAGGCCGCGCTGTTGAGGAGCGACGTGATGCCCAAGCGATAGTCGAGACCCTCTCGCTCGACGTAGCCGTGCTTGATGAGCAGGTTCACGATGCGCTGGGTCGTCGCCAGGTGCAGCGACGCGGCGGTCGCGATCTCGGTGAGTCGCATCGGCGCGCGCCGCTCGCGCAGGACGCGCAGGATGACGAAGGGACGGTCGAGGGAGCGCAGGCCGCCGCTCGCGCCCTCGTCGGTCTCGACCGCATCGACCTCGACGCCGGGCGAGGCGTCGCCGTTGGCCCGACCCTTCGTGCGCGCGGTCGTCATCGCACCCCTAGTAGCGATCCCCATCGCGCGCGGCGTCGAGCGCCGCTCGCGCGGGCGACTCGATCGGGGCCGCCCAGGGCGAGGGCGCGCCGACGTAGGCGGCGGGCCCGAGACGGAAGTGCTGGGCCTGCTCCTCGGTCTCGATGAAGGGCAGGTCCATGGGAAAGAGCCGGTCCCCGCGCGGGCGCGGCCCGGCCTTGGAGACGTGGCCCCACAGGGAGTGGCCGACGACGTCCTCGGCGAGCAGGGCCGCCTCGATCAGCGCGTCGAGGTCGATGCCCGTCTCGATGCCCAACTCGTTGCACAGGTCCACCAGGTCCTCGGTGGGGATCATGCGCGTCATCCGGCCGTGACCGCCGTAGGGGCACCCGCCCATGCCGCCCACGGAGGAGTCGAGCACGAGCGTGCACTCCGGCCCCAGGTTGACCATGGCCTCGTAGGCCGAGGTGAGCGCGGTGCCGCGCGCGTCGTGCAGGTGCAGGTGGATCGTCGTCACCTCGGGCCAGCGTTCGCGCAGGGCGCGCATCTGCTCGGCCACGACGTCGGGCCGGTTCCAGGCCATCGGATCGCCGATCCAAATGCGACTCACCCTCACGCCCGCCGCGGTCCAGAGCTCGTACTGGCGCTCGAGCATCTCCATGCGCTGGTCCTGGCTGAAGGGCCCCAGCCAGTTCGAGCCCCAGGCGGCGTTGATCGCGATGCCGGCCTCGGTCACGCCGGCCGCGATCGCCTCGGCGATGGTGCGCGGCCACTGGGCGATCTCCTCGGCCTGGGTGCGGTTGTTGTTGCGCCGCACGAACACGTCGCACAGGTGCACGAGCGTGCGCGGCAGCTCGCGCGGCTCGCTGAGTTGGGGGTAGGCGCGCATGCGCTCACGTCCCCGCTCGTTCAGAGCGAGCGCGGTGTAGGTGACGCCGGGTCGCGGCGTGAAGCGCTGCACCAGCTCGTCCACGTGGGCCATCTGGGGCGTCCACTTGGGGCTGACGAAGGAGCCGACGACGATGGTCGAGAGCCCCGTCGCCGAGAGGGCGTCGAGCAGGGCGAGCTTGGCGTCGATCGAGATCTCGGCGCTCTCGATCTGCATACCCTCGCGCATGCCCTCTTCAATGATCTCGACGCGCGGGTAGCGCCGTGCGCCGGTCGAATCAGATGACGTGGTCACGCCGCAGCCTCTCAATCTCCTCCCTGGAGTATCCCAGGTCCGCCAGCACCTCATCGTTGTGCTGTCCGAGCGTGGGCGGGGCGAGCGAGGGGGCGAGCGCCTTGCCGTCGACGTGCACGCCGCTGCCCAGCAGCGACACGTGATCGCGCCCCGGCAGGTGGACGGGCACGTCGTGGACCAGTCCGCGCGCGACGACCTGGTCCTGGGCGATCGCCGAGCCCAGCGAGAGCACGCGCCCGGCCGGCACGCTCGCGGTGGCGAGCAGCTCTTCCCACTCGAGGGCACTGCGCGCCGAGAGGGCGGCCTCGAGTTCGACGGTGAGTGCGTCGCGGTTGTTCTTGCGATCCGTGCGCGTGCGAAAGCGCGGATCGACGACGAGGTCGCTGCGACCGATCACCGCGCAGATCGCCTCGAACTGGGCCTGGGTGTTGGCCGCGATGTTGAGCAGCCCCTCGCCGGTCACGAAGGTGCCCGAGGGCGAGGAGGTCGCGTTGTGGTTGCCGTGTCGGCGCGCGGGACGCCGAGCGATCAACTCGTCCGAAGCGACCCAGCCGGTCGCGGTGAGGGCGGTCTCGAGCATCGAGACGTCGAGGAAGCTGCCGACGCCCTCGCGCTCGCGCCGGGCGATCCCGGCGCAGATCGCCATGGCCGCGGCGAAGCCCCCGAGGGTGTCACAGATGGGAAAGCCGATGCGCGACGGGCCGCCACTCGGCGCGCCGGTCACGTCCGAGAGCCCCGCGAGGCCCTGGATGATCTGGTCGTAGGCGGGACGCCCGGCGAGCGGGCCGTCCTGGCCGAATCCCGACACCGCGCAGTAGACGAGTCGGGGGTTGAGTTCGTGCATCCGCTCCCAGGAGAATCCGAGGCGCGCGAGAACCCCGGGGCGCATGTTCTCGAGCAGGACGTCGGCGCGGGCGAGCAGGCGCGAGAACAGCTCGACGCCGGCCTCGCTCTTGAGATCGACGGTCACCGAGCGCTTGCCGGCGTTCTGGGCCAGGAACGACGCGCCCATCGCGGCGGCCTTCAAGTCCTCGTCCTCGCCCATCTCGCGGGCGAGATCCCCGGTGCCGGGGATCTCGATCTTGATCACGTCCGCGCCAAAGAGGGCGAGCTGATATCCGGCGAAGGGACCCGCGAGGACCGTGGTCAGATCGAGGACGCGAATACCGTCGAGCAGTCCTGACACGATTCAATCCTTCGAGCGGCGCCGTCGGGGCGCGAGGTGGGTGATGACATCGAGCGTCGCCGGGGCGACGCAGGGGGCCTCGTCGCGGCGGAGGGGGGCACCACCCGCCGCGACGAGGCACACCACTGACGTGGTTACTTCTTGCTTTCCTTCGCCACCACGGTCGCCAACTGCGTCGGCGTCACGACAGCGCGCAGGACGTTGTTCAGGTTGGAGTCGAATCCCAGCATCTGGAATCCACTGAACACGTTGTGGTACTTGTTGAAGTCGTCGTTACCGGCGGCTCCGTCATAGTTGATCTTCTTGCCCGCCTTGATCAGCGCCACGCACGTTGCGTACGTGCCACAGACCTTGCCCGGCGGATTCGAGATCTTCGTCACGTCCTTCACCCAGATCTTCGGGTTCGTCGACTTGGCGTAGGTCATGGCCAGCGAG
This sequence comes from Actinomycetes bacterium, assembly GCA_021781315.1. Next base: position 18,832 of record JAJXXB010000088.1, read on the forward strand.
GCGATGACCACCGAGTCGTACTCGTTGAAGGTCGTCGGGATGATGCTCGTCGTACGCCACACCAGCTGGTAGTCGGCCAGGAAGTGGTTGTAGGCGTTGTCCGCCGTGCTCGGCGAGGCCGGCAGTGCGGCGGTCAGCTCCGTCGACGCCGTCGGGCCGAAGGCCTTGGCGTAGGAGCCCTGCGGCGCGCTCTGGAGGTCGTCACCGATCCACGGGATGTTCATGTAGCCCAGCTGCTGGCCGTCGGAGAACAGCGTGGCGGCCGTCTGGGTGTCCATAGAGTCGAAGATCACCTGTGGGTTGCCCGCGAACGCCTGCGTCAGTTCGGAACTGTAGGACGACTGGCCCGGGGTCAGAACGATGTTCTGCTGGATCGTGCCGCCGAGCGCCTTGAAGGCCGCCTCGAGGGGCGGAACGAAGCCCTGGGAGTTGTCCGAGTTGTCGAAGATCAGCGAGGCCGTCTTCCAGCCGTGGCTGATGGCGTAGTACGCCATGGCGATGGCCTCGTTGGAGTCCGACGACGACGTGCGGAACACGTACGGGTACTGCATGTTGTCCAGCGTCGTGAGACCGCCGACCATGAAGTCCGCCACGTTGTTCGGCTGGAACTGCCTGATCACCGCTTCGATGGTGGGCGAGAACGGCCCCACGACGAAGGTCGGGTGACTCAGCATCAGCTTGCGGAACGCCGGCAGAGCGTCGACCGAGTCGGCCGCGTCGTCGACGTAGGCCGTCTTGAGCTGGTGACCGAGGACGCCGCCGTTGTGGTTCACTTCGTAGATGCCCACCGCCACGCCGTGGGTGCCCCACGTCGAGAGCAGCGACTTCGAGCCCGTGAAGGGGAACATGCCCCCCACGACGAGTGGCGGCAACTTCTTCGCCGCGCCCGCGGTGCTCGCCAGGCCCACACTGGTGACCGAGGCCACCGTCGCGAGCGCGACCAGAATGGTCGCCCCCCGACGGCGCTGGGTCCACCGCTTCGTTACTTTCATTCAGGTACCTCCCCCTCAATTTCTTGTTTCGCGAAAGTGGGAACTTCCCACCCCTACGACTTGTTCGCCTCCGCGCGGCCCAGGAAGATCGCGGCGAGATCGAGCGAGGCGATCTCGGACGCGGGTCCGTGGACGTGGTTGCTTCCGGCGACGAAGATGTGCACGAAGTCGGCGTGCTTGAGCGCGCGCTCGACGTTCTGTTCGACCACGAGGACCGCCGTGTTGGTGGCCTTGATCTGCTCGATCTGGTTCCAGACGACGTCGGTGTAGGCCGGCGAGAGTCCGGCCGTCGGCTCGTCGAGGACGATGACCGTCGGCTTGACCATCAGGGCTCGGGCGATGGCCAGCAGGTTCTGCTGGCCGCCCGAGAGGAAGCCCGCCTTCTTCTCACGCGCCTTGGCGAGGTCGGTGAAGACCGTGAGGATCTCCTCCATGCGCGCCACCGTGTCGCCGGTGGCCGCGAAGCCGCCGACCTCGAGGTTCTCGCGCACCGTCAGGTTCTTGAACACGTTGTCGTTCTGGGGCACGTAGACCAGGCCGTTGCGCGGGATCAGGTGGCCGGGCATGCGCGTGATGTCGAGGTCGTTGACCATGATGCGGCCCTTGCTCGCGCGCAATATGCCGACCACGGTCTTGGCGAAGGTCGACTTGCCGGCGCCGTTGGGCCCGACGATCGTCGTCAGCGTGCCAACCTCGCACGACAGCGAAATGTCATTGATGATCGGCGTGCGGCCGTAGCCCGCCGTCACGTTCTCAGCTAGCAGCGCCGGCATCGATCACCTCTCCTAGGTAGGCGGACACGACTTCCTTGTTCTCGCGCAGGTCGCTCAGGCGACCCGTGGCGAGGGTGCGGCCCTCGGCGAGCACGATGACGTGGTCGCAGATCTTCTCGACCACGTTGAGGTTGTGCTCGACCATGAGTACGGTCACGCCCTGGTTCTTCAGGTCCAGGATGTAGCCGCCGATGCGCTCGATCAGCGCCGGGTTCACCCCGGCCATCGGCTCGTCGAGCAGAAGAACCTTCGGGCCGGCCATCACCGCGCGCGAGATCTCCAGCAGCTTCTTCTGGCCGCCCGAGAGGTCGCTCGCGCGGCTGTCGCGCAGGTCGTAGAGGCCGTAGGTGCGCAGCACCTCGAGGGCGCGCGCGACGTTCTCCTTCTCGACCTTGCTGACGCGTCCCGGGCGAAAGAAGATGTTGACCAGCTTCTCGCCCGGCTGGTCGTGGGGGGCCACGAGGAGGTTCTCGAGGACGGTCAATCCGCCGAGTTCGCGCGAGAGCTGGAACGTGCGCATCAGTCCCAGACGGGCGATCTTCTCGGCCTCCCAGTTGGTGGTGTCGGTCGAGTCGAAGTGCATGGTGCCGCCGTCGCTCTTCATCAGACCCGACAGGATGTTCACCACGGTCGTTTTGCCCGCGCCGTTGGGCCCGATCAGGGCCGTGATCTGGCCGCGGGGCACCTCGAAGGTCGCGCCGTTGACCGCGCGCACCCCGAGGAAGGACTTGGTGAGGTCCTTACAGCCCAGGGCCCAGTCGCTCGTGCTCTGTTCAGTCATGGCTCGCTCCCTCGTCAATGCTGGCGTACTCGCTGGTCGTCGTGGCGGCGATGCTCGCCGCGGCCGGGCTGCGCCGCAGCCTCTCGGGCACGATGCCCTGCGGGCGGAACCACAGCATGACCATCAACAATCCGCCGATCACCATCGCCGCGATGTTGAGGATCAGACCCGGGTGCCCGGGGATCGCCGGCAGGAAGGCCACCAGGTGCACGAGCATGGTCTCGACCACCAGGGCTCCGACCAGCAGACCGATGTTGTTGCTGACGCCGCCGACGATGATCACCGCGAAGACCACGAAGGTCTCGCCCGGCAGCCACGCCGAGGGGTTGAACGAGGTGTTGAACTGGATGATCAGCCCGCCGCCGATGCCGGCGAAGAAGGACCCGATCATCATCGAGGTCAGCTTGTAGCGGAACACGCTCTTGCCGAGCGCCGCGGCCACGCCGTCGTCGTCGCGGATCGCGCGCAGCGTGCGGCCCAGCGGAGAGCGCGTGATGCGACTCATGATCCACCACATGATCATCGAGATGGCCCCGGTCACCAAGGCGAAGACCACGGTGAAGCTGTTGGTCGTCAAATGCAGCACGCCGGCGAGCGGCGAGGGCACGTTGTAGAGGCCGTCGGCGCCGTTGAAGAGCGGCACGTAGTTGTTGCAGATGTCGTAGAAGACCAGCGAGAGCGAGATGAGCACCATCGCCAGGTAGTCCGTGCGCAGGCGACGCAGGGCGATGAAGGCCACCAGGATCGACACCACCATCGCCGAGAGCCCGCCGACCAGCAGGTTGAACGGAAAGGGCATGTTGAGACCCAGGATGTAGTGCTGACCCGTGCCCACCGAGTTGGGCATGGAGACCGCCCCGGTCATGTAGGCGCCGATCGCCACGAAGCCGATGTAGGCGAAGTTGAGGATCCCCGTCTCGCCGTACTGGATGTTGAGCCCCATCGCGAGGATGAAGTAGTCGAACAGGAAGAAGATGAGGGTGAATACGTAGAGCCAGAATGCGGACATCGTCTTACGCCTTTCCCGTTCGGGCGAGCACGCCGTTGGGCCTGAAGAGCAGGGTGAGGATGAGGATCACGAACGCGGTGTCGAGCTTGTAGGCCGGATTGATGAAGGCCGCCGACACCTCGGTCGCCAGGCCGATGATCACGGCGCCGGCCATGGCGCCGTAGATCGAACCGACTCCGCCGACGATGACCGCGGCGAAGATGACGAAGAGGAAGAGCTCGCCGGCCGCCGGGGTCAGGTTGCCCTCGGTGATGCCGAGCACCGTGCCGGCCAGTCCGGCCATCGTGCCCGAGAGGAACCACGTGATGGTGGTGATGCGCTTAGTGTCGATGCCGCTCGTCATGGCGAGCGTCGAATTGTCCGACATGGCGCGCATCGACTTACCCAGGCGCGTCGTCTTGAGCATGGTGTGCACGCCGAGCATCAGCACCACCGACAGGGCCATCACGATGAGCTGGTTCTTGGTCAGCAGCATCGGGCCGACGTGGATGACGCGCTCGATCGTCATGTTGTAGAAGCGCACGTTGTCGCCCCAGATCGCCGAGAGCAGGTTCAACATGATCAGCGACAGACCGAAGGTCACGATCAGCACGTAGAAGGTCTTCGAGAAGCGACGGGCGAAGGGGCTCAGCAGGATCCGATTCAGGATCACCGCGACGACGCCCATGAAGAGCGAGCCCCCGATCATCGCCTCCCAGATGTTGAGGTGGAGGATCTCGTTGTTCAGCGCGTACGAGACGAACGCGCCGAGGGCCATGAAGTCCCCGTAGGCGAAGTTGATGTAGTTCGTCACTCCGAACTGCAGGCTCAACCCCACGGCGGCCACGGCCAACACAGATGCGGTCGACAGGCCGAATCCGAATGACAGCCAGAACTGCGTCACTGACACTCCCCCCCAGGACGTCTTGTCGGCGATTTCACCGATCAAGTTTGAAAGTTTCTATCATTTTCGATTTCGCCCGTCAAGCCATTTTGGAAGGTTTCTTCTATGAAGTGGTGAAATCTTCACCATCGAGAATGCTGGAACTCTCCCGTGGCAGACGAAGGAGTGGTGTAATACCTGGTTAACGCCGAATACACGCAGAGGTCGCGCACCGCGTGCCAATTGGTGGAACATAAGAATTACTTTAGAAAAATCATGTGGTGTGACTGAACACTGCTCAAAAGTGCACCCGTTTTCGAGTTTGAGTGGTACACAGTCTGGCGCTGCCTGCCATAGTGAGACGATGACCACGCGCGATCGCTACAGCCACGGCCACCACGAATCGGTGCTGCGCAGTCACCTCTGGCGGACCGCCGAGAACTCGGCGGGCTTCCTGCTCCCGCATCTTCTCCCTGGTCAGAAGGTTCTTGACGTGGGCTGCGGCCCGGGCAACATCACGATTGACCTGGCCCGACACGTTCCCCAGGGTCACGTCACCGGCGTCGACGTCGCCGCGGCCGCGATCGAGCTGGCGACCCACGCCCCGCGCGAGGGCGTCGAGAACGTGGACTTCGTGCT
>JAJXXB010000038.1 GCA_021781315.1 Actinomycetes bacterium
GCCCAGCCACCTCGTCCAGGCGTAGACGGCGCCGACGCCCACCGCGGCCCCCGCCCAGTTGAGGATCACACTGTGAAAGGGGCTGGCGCCGACGAAGCCCATCGCGCCACCACTGAGGAGTCGGCCGAGCCCACACGTTGAGACCACGTCACCACGCTAGCGATTCAGGAGACGGCGCCCTTCGTAGAGTGGCCGGATGGGGCTGACGATCTACGGGGTGCTGGCCCTCACCTTCATGATGACGATGTACGCGCTCGAGGCGCGCTCGTCGTTCTTCATCGCGGCTTTCGCGCTGGGCTGCGCGCTGTCGAGTGTCTACGGCTTCGCCTCGGGTGCGTGGCCCTTTGGCGTGGTCGAAGGCGTCTGGACCGTCATCGCGCTCCGTCGCTTCTCCAGGGCGCGAAACAGCCGCTAGCCGAGTTGGGTGACGCGCGCGATCGGCGACACGGCGAGGATGCCGCAGCGCAGGGCATTCACGCTGCCGCCGTAGGGAGTGAGGTGCCAGCGCACGCTCAGCGCGGACGCGTCGTGGGGCGGGAAGATCTTGATGGTGTCTGACGTTGGGCAGACGGCGGTGGCGTAACCGGTGGCGTCCTCGTAACCGACGAGGAAGCCCGCCGACGCGTTGGGGGCGAGCGTCACGGTGCGCACGGGAATCGCCGGCACGATGTAGTCGGCCCCGAAGTGCAGGCGAGTGGTGATAGGCGCGCCGGCGGCGTTGAGCATCTGTAGCCTCGGGTATCCCGACAGGGTGCAGGTCGACTGCGAGGTGTTCTTCAAGCGAATCTGCTGACTCACGTGGCCCATGGCGACATTGGCGATGCCGATCTCGACACGCAGGTCGACGCTCGTGCACCGCGGGAGCGATTGGGGGGAGCTGGAGGTGGGCGGCGCCGACGTCGCCCCGCACGCGGCGAGGGCGACGCCGCTGATCAGAATGCTCAGGAGAAATCCCCTGATACGTGTCACGTGACTCCTTCGCGGGGCCGGCCAACGCCCGCAACGATCTCCCGTTGTCAAAAGCGTACCGATGAGGTGAGCGCTGGCGTATTGCGATTGTGTGACAGTATTCGCCCATGAGAGTCCTGGTCATTGGCGGTACGCAGTTCGTGGGGCGCGCGGTCGTCGAGGCGTTCCTCGCCCGCGGCGACGAGGTGACCATCTTCCACCGCGGCCGAACCAATCCGGGGCTCTTCGACGGGGTCGTGAACGTCCTGGGCGACCGCGACAACGAGGCGGACCTGGCGCGACTCGAGGGCGAGTTCGACGCCACGTTCGACTCCTCGGCCTACGTGCCACGCCAGGTCCGCAGCCTCGCCGCGGCCCTGGGCGGTCGCGGGGGACACTATGTACACGTGTCATCAATTTCGGTCTATGCGCCACGCACTTCGAGCCTGGACACCGAGGACGCGCCGGTCGTGACCCTCGAGGATCCCTCCACCGAGACGGTGACCGGCGCGACCTACGGGGGCCTCAAGTATCTCTGCGAGGTTGCCGCCCACGAGGGATTCGGACCAGGCGGGCCCTCATGGAACGGCGCGGAGCCCACGATTATCCGTCCCACGTACGTCGCGGGTCCCTACGACCACACGTATCGCTTCACCTGGTGGGTCGAGCGCATCGCCCGCGGGGGCGACGTGCTCGCCCCGGGACCCGCGGAGAATCCATTCCAGGTGATCGACGTGCGCGACCTCGCCGACTTCGTCGTCACCCGCACCGGCACACCCGGCGGGACCTTTCACGTGGCCGGGCCGATCCCTCCCTTTACCTTCGGTGACTTCTTGAACGAGGTGGTGGCCGCCGTTGGTCCGGCGGACACGCGCCTGCGCTGGGTGGACGGTCAGCGTCTCGTCGACGCCGGCGTCGGCTCCGGCGAGCTGCCGCTGTGGGAGGGGCCCGAGAAGGCCCTCTCGCTGCTCGCCCTTGACACGCAGCGTGCACGCGACGCCGGACTGCACACGCGCGCGCTCGCCGAGACGATCAGCGCCGTGTCCCTGCACGAGCAGCGCACGCCGACCACGCCGCGATCCAGGGTGGGACTGAGTGCCGAGAACGAGGCGCGGCTCCTCGCCGAATTGGCCGACGCCTAACGTGGTCGGCGAGGAGGTCGCCATGAACCGACAGATTGTGCTGCGCGAACGGCCATCGGGGGCGGTTGACGCCGCCACGACGGCCCTGATCGAGACGCCCGTGCCCTCGTGCGGCGCCGGACAGGCCCTCGTGCGCGTCGGCACGCTGTCAATCGACCCGACGATTCGCACCTGGATGAACGACGCGCCCGGATATCTCCCACCGATTGCCATCGGTGACGTCGTGCGCTCCTCGGGCGCCGGCGTCGTCGTCGAGAGCCAGTCCGAGCGCTACCAGGTCGGTGACGTGGTCTTTGGCATGACGGGGTGGCAGGAGTGGGTGCTCGCCGACGCGAACAATCACTTCACGGTGCTACCACGTGGTCTGGGACTCGACCTGGCGACCGTATTGAACGTGCTCGGCGTCACCGGTATCACCGCGTACTTCGGACTCGTTGACGTCGGCCGCTTCAAGGAGGGTGACGTCGTCGTCGTCTCAGGTGCGGCCGGCGCGACGGGGTCGGTCGTCGGACAGATCGCCCGCGCGCGCGGCGCGTCCAAGGTGGTCGGCATCGCCGGCGGGCCGCAGAAGTGCGCGGAGGTCGTCGAGTTTTACGGCTTCGACGACTGCCTGGACTACCGCGAGGGCCACCTGGCGCGGCGTCTCCACGAGGCGTGCCCGACCGGAATCGACCTCTACTTCGACAACGTCGGTGGTGAGGTCCTCGACGCGGTGCTCGCCAACATCGCGATGCACGGTCGCGTGGTGCTCTGTGGGGCGATCTCGCAGTACAACGGCGCCGGCACGGGACTCGCCAACACGTCGATGCTGATCGCGCGACGGGGCTCGATGGAGGGCTTCATCATCCTGGACTACGCCGCACGCTTTGCCGAAGCCCAGGCCGAACTCGCGGGGATGCTCGCGCGCGGCGAGCTCGTCCACCGCGAACACCTGGTGAGCGGGCTCGAGCACGCGCCCGACGCGCTGAATCTCCTCTTTAGCGGCGGCAACCACGGCAAGACCCTCGTCGTCGTCGACGACACCGTTTCCCTCAACTGAGGCGTGGCGACCTCGCCGCGCCGGGCGATCGGCGTCCTCTTCGCCATCGCCCTCGCGGCGGGCTTCGCTCAATTCGGCGCGGTGGCCTCGCTCAATGACGTGGCGCGCCACTTCGGTCACGTCGAGCCGACGGGCTCGCTGCGCGCGGTGGTCGGGCTGTCCGGTTCGATGATCGGCATCGGTCTGGGGGTCGTGCGTCTCGCGTCGCTGGCCGCGCTGCCGGTGACCGCCCTGGCCGATCACCGGGGACGCACGCGGGTCGTGCGCGCCGCCCTGCTCGCGGGCCTGCTCGCCACGAGCGCCGCCGCGCTGAGTCCCAGCTACTGGTTCTTCGTCGCGTGCTTCGCGCTGGCGCGTCCTCTGCTCACGGCGGTCTCCACCATCGTCCAGGTCCTCACGGTCGAGCTCTCGTCGACGTCGCAACGAATTTCGCGCCTGGTGATCATGGCCGCCGGCGCCGGCGTGGGCTCGGGCCTGTCGGCGATACTCCACGGACTGATCCGCGGCCCCGGATCCTTTCGCTGGCTCTTCGCCCTCACCCTCGTACCCGTCGTCGCCCTCACGCCGCTCGTGGGGTGGATCCCCGAGTCGCACCGCCGCGGCGACGACCTGGTTCGCCTCGGGGCCGTGCCGCGCGAAGCGCGCGGGCGACTCGCCTCGGTCGCCCTGGTCGCCTTCGCGGCCGGGATGGTGACCGGCCCGGCGAACGGCTTCGCCTTCGTCTACGCCGAAGGGATCTTGAAGCTGGCTCCCCACGTGGTGGCGGGCATCGTCGTGGCGAGCGCCGCGACGGGACTCGCCGGGCTGATCGCCTCGCGAGCGCTCTCGCACGCCATCGGACGGCGTGCGACGGTGGCCATCGGGTTGCTCGCCCTCGCGGCAACCTCGACGGTGGCCTACAGCGGCGGACGGGTGAGTTTCGTGCTCGGTTACATGATTGGCGTCGCGGCTGCGGGGTTGTTCGCGCCGGCGGCGAGCGCGCTGTCGACGGAGATCTTCTCGCGCCGCGTGCGCTCGACCGCGGCGGGCTGGGTGGCTCTCGCGGGGATCCTCGGGGCGACCGCGGGTCTCGCGCTCTTTGGCGTCGTCGGCGACAGCGTGCACGTCGCCGCGGTCACGTCGCTGCGACTGCCCGCGCTGGTGACCTTCCTGCCGCTGCTACCGACGCTCGGGCTGCTCGTGCGCGTTCCCGAGAGCCGGGGAGTGGACATCGACTAGTCGGTGAGGTCGACGTCGGCGAAGAGCAGGCGATGATCGCTGCCACCGTCGATCGCCCCGCCGCCGCGCGCGCGCCAGGGACCGCGGCCCAGCAGATGGTCGATCTGTGAGTGCGGGCGCCGCGCCGGCCAGGTGCGCGCACGCACCAGCGTGGACCAGCCGGGCAGGAAGACGCGCAGCAGGGGTCGCCAGGAGTTGAAGTCGCCGCCGAGGATGACGGGCACGTCCGCCTCGAGGCTCGCCACGAGCTCGCGCACGCGCCGGTACTGGCGAAACGAGCCGTGGCTGATGTGCGCGCCGTGCACGGCCAGGACGTGGAATCGCCGCCCTTCGAGAGAGAGGGTGGCGATGAGGAGTGCCCGGCGGACCTTCTCGCGCGGCAGGCGCCCCAAGGACTCCACGCGCAAGGACTCCACCGGCAGACGCGTCAGCAGCGAGAGGCCCCACTCGCCGCTCTCGAGGTCGGTGCGCTCGCGGCGAGCCTGCTGGCTCGCGGTGAGCGCCCGGTGCTCGCTGAAGTAGAGACCGTGCTCGCCGGTGAAGTGCGCGCGCCAGGGCTGCCACGAGGTTCCCTCGTGGTGGCCGTGGGCCCGTTCCGCTTCGGCGAGCGACACGAATGTTCCGGTCATCTCGAGGCGTCGTGACAACTCGTCGAAGAGGTCGCCACGCGGTCCGCGCCACGTCTCGGGGCAGATCAAGACGTCGGGCGCAACGGCGACCGCGGCGTCGAGGGCGCCGGTGGGACGACCCCAACCGTCGACGCCGGCGTGCAGATTGAACGTCGCGACACGCACCCCTCGAGGCTACGCGAGTGCCGCGTGCGCCTGTGGCAGTGTCTAGGGGTGGATTCGGTCAAGGTGACGTTCGGACATCGACTCTGGTGGGTGGACGCCTTCATCGGCGAGGGGGCCCGCGGCAATCCGGCGGTCGTCGTCCTTCTCGAGCGCCCCATGACCGACGAGGACCTGCAACAGATCGCCTTCGAGCTGGGGGTCTCGGAGACCGCGTTCCTGCGACGGGTGGGCGACGGCTGGTCGCTGCGGTGGTTCACCCCCACCGTCGAAGTGGACCTGTGCGGACACGCGACCCTGGCCACGCTGCACGTGCTGCTCAGTGAGCTCGGGGTGCCCGGCGGCGAGTTCTACTTCCAGACGCGCTCGGGCGTCCTGTCGGGTCGACGTCTGCGCGACGGGATGCTGGGCATCGATCTGCCGCGCGCCTACATCGAGCCACTCGATGAGAACGTGCTCAACGGCACCCTCGGTCCCGTGCGCGAGGTCTACCAGGCCGGGCCATCGAGCGTGCTGGCGATTGTCGAGGACTACGACGCCTTGTGCTCGCTCGCCATCGACCCGGTGAGCCTGTTCCTGGTACCGAGCTCGCTGGTGATCGCCGCCTGCGCCGACGGACCCGACACGGACGTGTCGATTCGCGTCTTCGCCCCGCGCCTGGGTCTCGCCGAGGATCACGTCACGGGATCGGCGATGTGCGCGGTGGCCCCGTGGTGGATGGAGACCGCCGGTTCACCCACGGTTCAGGTGCGCCAAGCCTCGGCTCGTGGGG